>CAZGWS010000200.1:0-5690 GCA_964528805.1 uncultured Lentimicrobiaceae bacterium
AATATCTTTTTGATCATTACAATATAAAATTCTTTGTAACCGGATCTATTAGTTATTATCTTAAGAATTTATTTCCAGAAAGTTTATCAGGAAGGAAAGTTATTGTAGAGTTATTCCCACTAGATTTTGAGGAGTTTCTTGTTTTTAAAGGTAAAGATGTTTCGTTTGAAAATAATTTTGAAGAAAAAGCCAAATCAAAAAATATTGTCCGTTACGAAAAAAACAAAGTTCTTTATGAAGAATACATAAAATATGGGGGGTTTCCTCAGGTTGTTCTTGCCCCCACAATAGGTAAGAAAGAGATGTATTTGAAGGAGATTTTTACTTCATATTTCGAGCAAGATGTAAAATCGTTGGCAGATTTTAAAAATATTAGCTCGTTACGGAATTTAATACTATTGTTAATATCAAGAATTGGCTCAAAAATCGACATCTCAAAAATCGCATCAACTTTAGGAATTTCGCGTCCAACAGTTTATTCTTACCTTTCTTTTCTAGAACAAACTTATTTTATTTTTCTGATAAACCAATACTCTAATAATACGGATAGAGAGATGAGTGGAGCAAAGAAAGTGTATTTTTGTGATACAGGAATTGCTAATTACTTGTCTAATTCTTCAGAAAATGGTTCAATCCTTGAAAATGCGGTATTTAATAATTTAAGGCAATTTGGAAAAATACAGTATTATCAAAACCGTCATGGATCGGAAATAGATTTTGTTTTGAGTGATTTGAAGTTAGCAATTGAAGTTAAAACCAAGGCTATTCCACAACATATTAACAAATTAATGCGACTTTCAAATACTGTTGGTCTAAAAAATTATTATGTGGTTTCAAAAGAGTTTGTCGATAATGACAAAATTATTCAGGCATCAGATATATAAAAAATGGAAAATAGAAAATATACATCAGTTTTAGTTGAGGAACTAAATAAAACTACTTGGGTGAAACTAAACCGCCCCGATGTTCATAATGCCATGAATGCGGAAATGATATCGGAACTAACAGAAATTTTCAGGTTGTTGGCGCAAGATAAAAATGTACGAGCAGTAGTTTTAAGCGGAAACGGTAGTTCGTTTTGTGCCGGTGCCGACTTGAATTATATGAAGGGCATAGCTGAGTATGGTTTTGAGGAAAATGTTGAAGACGGTAAAAAATTGGCTGCTCTTTTCAAAGCCATTTACAATTGTCCTCTTCCTACCATCGCCTTGGTTCATGGGGCTGCTTTTGGGGGGGCAAACGGTTTATTGGCAGCCTGTGATATTGTTGTGGCTGAGGCAAATACAACATTTGCTTTTAGTGAAGTTAAGCTTGGAATAGCACCTGCTACCATTAGTCCTTTTGTTATTAAACGAATAGGAGAATTTGGTGCAAAAGAATTGATGATGACCGGAAAACGTTTTAAAGCCAAAGAGGCATTAAAATGGAACCTGGTAAATCATATCTATAAAAAAGGAGAAGAAAAACCGTTACATAATATTCTAAAGGAATTTGATAGCAGTGCCCCCAAGGCTGTTAAAGAGACTAAAAAATTGATAAAAAAGATTCTCGACAGCACAATTGATGAAAGCATGGAATACACTTCCATCTTAATTGCAAAACTACGTGCTTCACATGAAGGACAAGAAGGAATGGCAGCATTTCTGGAAAAGAGGAACCCTAAATTTCATTTTAATATTACATAATACTTATTAAATTCGCAGACACCAATTATTGATCACCTAAAGTATTATAACCAACAAATCAAATTTATTATGAGAAAAATTTTTATCATATTGCTAATATTGGCACTATGCATAGTTTCTGTTAATAGCAGTTTTGCTAAAAGCAAAAAAGTCAAATTCGGGAAAGTAAATATTACTGATTTACAAATGACAATTTACGATCTCGACACCAGTGCTGTTGCTGTAATCCTTTATGAAAAAGGGTATTATGATGATGTAAATAATCAATTTCATTCTCTCCGTAGAATTAAAATACTAAAAAAAGAAGGTCTGAGCTTTGCTAATTATGTTTTTAATACCGGAGCGAAAAGTTTTATTAAAGGAATTACTTTTAACTTGGAGGATGGAAAAATTATTGAGACGAAACTCAATAACGACAATATTTATGAAGAAAAAATATGGGAATATTTCTTTTTATATAAAGTAGCCATGCCCAATGTAAAAGTAGGATCGGTATTGGACATTGAAGTAAAATACAATGGTATTCCGCCTGTTTGGTATTTTCAAAGATCAATTCCTGTGGTTGTGAGCGAATTGGATTTGGGTAATAACAAAAACTTCTCTTTAAGAAAGCAAGTAGGAGGGGTTATTATACCCACAATTGTTGAATACAATCATTGGAAAGTTGAGAATATGCCGGCTTTTATCAATGAGGCTTATATGCTGTCCGACAAAAATTATTTGTCGAGAATCGAAATTGATATTAGCGAGACCCATTTTCCGGGATATTATCCCATGGATTATACTAAAACATGGAAATCGGTGCAATCCCTGCTTAATAAGATTCCCTCTTTCGGGAAATCTCTCGCATGGCCAAACAATTTTTTGAATAAATATGCCAAAGAAATTGAACAGGCGGCAACAACAGATACGGAAAAGACAAAACTTGCCGTTGAAAAAATAAAATCAATAGTAACCTGGAGTGGAGAAAATAGATTGACTATTTCAAAGGATAATCTGAGTGAGGTAGCAAATGATAAGGAGGGCAACTCTGCCGAAGTAAACCTAATGCTTATTAAGTTGCTCGATAAACTACACATTGATGTGCATCCAATGGTGATGAGTACCCGAGATAATGGCATGCTTAATCCTGTAAATCCATCATTAAATAAGCTAAACTATGTAGTTGCATATGTACATATAGATGGCGAATACTTAATTCTTGATGCCACAAGTAAAGAGTTGACATGGAATATGTTGCCAGTTAAATGCTTAAATTATAGCGGTCAGGTTCTTGATGAAGAACAAACTAAAAAAGTAACTATTACCCCAAAAGAAAAATACAATAAAATAATTTATTACAATCTCAAATTGGATGAAAACATGACCCTCACAGGTAATTTGAGTTATTTGAATAAAGGTTATGCTGCTTTCGATTTTAGAACCAATTACAAATCATATCTAAGCGATCAGGATTATGTTAATAAATTTGTTGATTCTAATGATGGATTAAATGTAACTGATTATAAAATTGAAAATGTAAAAGTTGTAGAAAAGCCTGTTACAGAAAAATATGAAGTTGAAATAGAAAATGCTTTAAATATTATTGATGGACAGGTATTTTTAAATATGTTTTTATTTGAAAAAATGAACAAAAATCCTTTTAAACTGGAAGAAAGGAAATACCCTGTTGATTTTGCTTATGCAAGAGCCATTAGTGGAATTGTAAGGGTAGAAATACCCAAAAAATTTACTGTCGCCGAACTTCCAAAACCTATTAATTTAACCCTTCCCGAAAAATCTGCCAATTTCACAATGATATATCAAATGAGTAATAATGTGCTTACTCTTAATTATAAACTATTGATAAATAGAAGTGTATTTCCCGAAAATGCCTATGCGCTATTAAAAGAGTTTTATGCGCAAGTAATTAGTGATGAGGACAAACCGGTAGTTTTAAACATCCAAGAATAAACAGCATGAATAAATTAGTATTATTTTTCATAGTCTTTTTTGTTCCAATAATTAGTTTCTCACAAGAAGATTATAGCGTTGATAATATAGCCGATAGTATAAAAGATAATGCCGGTTCAGTTATTAGATTAAGCGAGAGCGTTCTCACCATAACATCGAGTTCGCATGCTGAATTGAGAGAAAAGAAAGTGATTACAATTCTTCATGAAAGTCACCGTCAACAGTCTTTCTTTAGTGAAAGTTATAATAAGTTTACAAAGATAAGTAGAATTAAAATTATCATTTATGACAAAGATGGTAAAAAAGTAAAAACTGTTCCAAAGAGTGACATTCTCGATGTTACAGCCTTTACTCAAAGTGCTCTATTTGCCGATATTCGCCAAAAAACATATCACTCTGATTATTATAAATATCCTTTTACAATAGAATATTCGTTTACAAAATCATTTGTTGGTATTTTGACATATCCATCTTTTTCTCCGGTTAATGGATATGAAGTGGGGTGCGAAAAAGCAAGCTATACTATACTGACAAATAACAAATTGAGGTATTTAAATGTAAACTTTGATAAGAATCCCAAAATTAGTAATGATGGTAAAAAAACTGTATATCGTTGGGAATTCAGCAATATAATCCCCTATAAACATGAAGATTATGATTTACTTTTTTCTGACTTAGTACCAATAGTTATGGTGGCTCCCAACGACTTCAGCATATCAGGTTATGCCGGAAATAGCGAAACTTGGGAAGCCTTTGGAAATTGGATTTATACATTAGGAATGGGTCTCGATAAAGTTTCGCCGAAAACTTTTAGCAAAATGCATGACCTTACTAAAAATATGACATCAAAACGTGAAAAAGTAAAGGCTGTTTACGAATATATGCAGTCGAAAACCAGATATGTAAATGTTATTATCGGTATTGGAGGTTTACAACCAGTTGCAGCAATGGAAGTAGATAATAATGGCTATGGCGACTGTAAAGGTCTTAGCAATTACACACATGCATTATTAAATTCGATTGGTATTGATTCTTATTACACTTTAATAAAAGCAGGCAGCAATGCCAGAGAAATAGAGAGTAATTTCCCTTCCAATCAGTTTAACCATGCCGTAATTTGTGTGCCTGATGATAATGATACAATTTGGTTAGAATGTACCAGTCAGCGAAATCCTTTTGGATATATGGGTACATTTACCGAAGGACGTAAAGCGTTATTAATCACCGAAAACAATTCAAAACTTGTTAATACCCCAATCTTAACGGTCAATGACAATTTCAGACACAGAAAAGCATATGTAAGTATAGACGCTAACGGAAGTGCAAAGGCCGAAATATGTAATTCTTATGGTGGTTTTTACTATGACCATTATCATTATTTATACTATCTCGAAGGAAAACGGCGTATGGATAAAGTGAGGAATATGATTCATGTGAAAGATTTTTCGCTTGCTGATAAAGATTATAGAATTAAGGAATTTAAATCGAATAAACCTTCGGTAACAGAAAATTATAATATAAATATTGATAGATTTGTGCAAAAACTGGGTAGTCGTTTGCTATTTGATGTTAACTTTTTCAATACAACTACCAATGTTCCTTCGGCTATGAATAGGCAAGAATCAGACGTGTTTATAAGTCATAGTATTTCTAAAATAGACAGTATTGAATTTACTATTCCCGATGGGTATTTTATTAAATCTTATCCTACTAATGATAGCTTAATAAGTGAGTTTGGCAGCTTTTGTACAAATTTTAGTTTGGAAGGTAATAAGTTGAAGTATGTTCGCAAGCAATTAATAAATAAAGGAAAATATCCATCTGAGGATTATGATTCTTTGCGCACTTATCTCAAAAAAATAAGTCTTGCCGATAATTCAAAAGTACTTATTGTTCCAAAAGATTTATAGGCATATGAAGCCCGTAAATTTATTCATCTTGGCAATTCACTTGAATTTCTATGGAAATAAAAAAGGCAAACCTGATAGGTTTGCCTTTTTTTAAAACTATGGATGAAAACTATTTTCCTGCAAATAGGAATTCTTCAATTCC
>CAZGWS010000201.1:0-5662 GCA_964528805.1 uncultured Lentimicrobiaceae bacterium
CACAATACATGTACAAACATTGGGCAGGTCTATACAACGATAAGCAATATACAGAAAAATATATTTATGTAAATCGCGGACTTGGCTCAATAGGCTACCCTGGAAGAATTGGAATATTACCTGAGATTACACTTATTGAACTTAAATCGTAGAGTATTGTTTTATAATCACATGTGTAAATAACAAGGTGTCAAATAGATAGCTATAATATTTATTCAACTTTAAGCTGTTGTTTTTTTTTTGTTATAAATATGTTTATTTTGTATCTTGCGCACCATATTTAAGAACTATGCATAAGGTATTAATTATTGATGACGAAGAGAGTTATAGGGTAAAGATTAAATATATTCTTGAAAAATCAATTAAGGACTGCAAAGTGCTCTGTGCCAAAACCGGAGAAGAAGGGATAGAAATTGCTACAATTGAACAGCCTGATACAATCCTTTTAGATGTTGTAATGCCTAAAATTGATGGCTATGAAGTATGTAACAGGTTAAAGTCGGACGAACAGACGAGAAGTATCCCAATTATTCTTGCATCAGCTTTTCAAAACGACACAAACAGCAGAGTTCTGGGATTGGAGTCGGGGGCTGATGTTTTTCTTTCTAAACCATTTGATCCAACCGAATTATCGGCATTAGTACTCTCCATGTTACGAATTAGAAAGGCTGATAAAGATATTAAAAGTCAGGCACTAATGCTTATTGAACGCAATGAGGAGTTAGATGCTTTTGCACATACAGTTGCGCATGATCTAAGAACACCCTTAGGATTAATAATAGGTTTTGCTGACATATTAAAAGACAATTTTGAGAACATTACAAAAGATGAAGTTAATGAGTTTTTAACTCACATAGCAAATAGTGGCAATAAAACACTTCAGATATTGGATAGCCTAATGCTTTTGTCGAATGTGCGTAAGGTTGACGTACCTAAGCATACATTAGATATGAATAATATTATTACGGAAGTTATAAAACGGCTATCTCCTATTATTGAAAAAAACAATACAAAAATAGCGCACCCCTCATCATGGCCTTCAGTAGTTGGTTATGCACCTTGGGTTGAAGAAATATGGGTGAACTATATTAGCAATGCAATAAAATATGGAGGCAATACTCCTGAGGTTTCGCTTGGCTTTGATATTATTAGCTCAAAACGTAAAAAGAAGATGATTCGTTTTTGGGTACACGATAATGGATTAGGAATAAAATCAGAGGATCAGAAGTTATTATTCAGACAGTTTGAGCGATTAAATCAAGCAAAAATTGAAGGTCATGGTTTGGGATTGTCTATTGTACTCAGGATTGCTGATAAGTTAGGAGGAAGTGTTGGCGTAGAAAGCGATTTAGGAAATGGCAGCCTTTTTTACTTTACGCTTCCGAAATAAGACCTTTAACAATTTCTTTAACAGGTCTGATTGAGTGAATGTGCTCGATGCTGGGTCCTGCTACCCATACTGTTTTGTAAGTTGGCTTATTAGCAGCTTTTTCAATCGCTTTAGTACCCCTAATCATTATAATCATTTTAACATATTTCTTAAGTCTCTTATTGCGATTTAGGATACGAGAAAGCATACTTTGCTTGTTTCCAACCTTTTGCATGTATGGTGTATTGATTACGGTAATTGGTGTTCCCGAAATATTGCTTGTCATTATTATATCTTTTTCGCCGTATTCAACAAGTGCATTTTTATACTCATCATTAACACCAGCCTCGGGTGATGCAATAAATACTGTGCCAATAGATACAGCTTCTGCCCCAAGTTGAAGATTTTTTATTAGTTGCTCGTGAGTTGCGATACCACCGGCAGCTATAACCGGAATATTTAGATTCTCAACAAGCAGTGGGACAAGCACCTCAGGCAGTAAACTTCCTGAATGACCACCTGCTCTTGAACTAACAGCAATAACAGCATCGGCACCTAAATCAGCCACTTTCAATGCAAATTGCAAATTTACAACGTCACAAAACACTTTTATCCCTACCAATTTACACTTGTTTATTACTTCTTTCGGGTTACCGAGTGATGTGATAATAAAGTTAACTTTAAGCTCAACACAAATGTCGAGTTGCCTTTTATATTTAATATTTGATTTATTCACAATTAAATTAACACCGAATGGTTTATCGGTAACTTGCTTTATATCTTTAATTGCCTGCCTTAGTGCATCATCGGTACGATAATTTAATGCTGGTATTGCTGCAGTAATTCCACTTTCAAGGGCAGCTATTATCATTTTTGCGTTTGAAACCAAAAACATTGGCGCCATGATAATGGGGTAACGAATGCCTAAAAGTTTTGTGAAAGATGTTTCTAAAATATTATCCATAATTTCTATTTAGTTATTTTTTACGACGTATTTCATACAAGCGCAAGTTATAAAGAAAAAGTGTGATAAACATCCTTAGTGGACAAAGTTTTACTACATTTGCAGAAGAGTATATATCAAAACCATCATTTTTAATAGTTAATATTCATTTAAACAAGATTATTATGAAAAATTTAGTTTTTGCAATTGTGGCATCTATGCTGCTGCTTTCAGTATCGTGTTCTAAATCAACAACAGATCCGCCTGCCCCTGTGAATAATTATACCATTAAATACTCGGCTGAGTCAACCGGTAACGTATTATTAGATACAATTATGTATTTGGATGAAAACGGTTCGGAGCAGTACAAATATAATTTACAAAAGTTTGACCTTTCGTTTGAACAGCCATCAAATAATTATCATGGTAAAATTCTTATTAAAGGTAAAATAATAAACGGATCATGCAACTATGGGTTGTATATTATGGATAAAGATGGTGGAATTGTTCAAGTAAAATCTGATGGAACTAGTTCGTCTATTACTTCTTATTTTCAATTTAGTGCTGAGTTTTCAGAATCAAGTAATTAAGCAGATTAATTTATCTAGCAAATAAAAAAGGCTGCTTTCGATGAAAGCAGCCTTTTTTTTTACTAAGAAAGTTTAATGTTAAGCTAACTTAACGTTTACAGCATTTAAGCCTTTTTTACCTTCTTTTAATTCGAATTCTACTTCGTCACCTTCGTTAATCTCGTCGATAATTCCGGAGATGTGTACGAAATACTCATTTTTTGATTCTTCATCAGTTATAAAACCATAACCTTTTGAGTTGTTGAAGAATTTTACTGTACCTTTTTTCATTGCTATTATTATAATTATTAATTGGTGCAAACATAGTGTATTTCTTTTTATATGTATAGATTTTTGAAAAAAAAATAAATAAATGTATAATTTACTGCTTTTAGTATTACTGTACATGGGTAGTATATTTATATAATATACTGTATATTAGATAAATAAGAGGCAACAACAAATTAATCAACAAGAAATAATTATTAAATATAAATTAATTATCGGTAATTTTATTGTGTTATTCTGTGGTTAATAACAGTAAGAAACCTACAAAACATGATAACTTTGCGTAATAATCGGCATAAGTTAATGCAACAACATATTACAAGGGTAATGGAATTATCTCAATATCAATTTAAAAGATAATTTAAGGTATTAGCAGTAGATGCTGAATTTTGTAATTCTTCTATTCATTTACCCATCCCAAAGCTGTGTCCAGTTTGGCGACATCGAAGTATTTTTCTATTCTATCAGCTCGTTTGTTTTCAAAAAATGTATTATCAATTTTAACAAGAAATTCCTCAAATTTGCTATTACCCACAATTGCAATATGGCTACAGTTTTTAAGATGTTTTAAACCATAGATACCATCGTTCCATAATGCTTTCCAGCTCGCCTTGCTAAAACTCATACCATCAATTTTGATAAGAAACCCAATTTTATTTATCCCCTCTGACAGCTTTTCATCAAAAAGTTTTTCAATAGCTTTTTCGT
Source organism: uncultured Lentimicrobiaceae bacterium (assembly GCA_964528805.1). GTDB lineage: Bacteria > Bacteroidota > Bacteroidia > Bacteroidales > F082. The sequence goes on from CAZGWS010000201.1 coordinate 3,878, forward strand.
CGCTCACCTCGTAGTTACCAATAATTTCAAATGCAATTGATTTATTAGATGCGCCTTCTAGTAATTTTATCATGATGTTTGGTTTTAATAGATTTCAAATGTACAAAAAAAACTAAATGTAAACAAGCATTAATTATTATGCACACAAAAAGGGCTTAATAAGTTTGGTTGCAATTTATCTTCATAGCATGTGTTTTAAACAGGATTTCATCTTATCAGTCAAGTTTATCCACGATCTTCTTCATAACTTCGGTTGCTTTTCCTTGCAGGAAAATATCTGTAATTGAGTTAGTGAATTTTGATTGTTCGGGATTTATTTCAATTATTGTCGCTCCATTTTCTTTTGCCAAATGCGGAATCTGACTTGCAGGCATTATTTCTCCGGTTGTACCAATAATTAAAAATACGTTTGCTTTTTCAGCAGCTTCAATCGATTTTTGATATGCTAATGCGGGTATTCCTTCACCAAAAAATATAAAATCGGGTTTAACCAATCCTCCACAATTGTTGCACATAACCGGCAAGCTCTCCAAATCCATCTCTTTTATATTATATTTCTTAGAGCATTTTGTACAAATCAAGGTATGCGAGTTTCCATGGAATTCATAAACTGCTTTGCTCCCTGCAGCCTGATGCAGATTGTCAATATTTTGAGTAATAATATTTTTTATTAATCCATTATTTTCCATTTCTGCAAGTGCCAGATGTGCACTATTTGGTTTAGCTTTCCCAAAAAAATCATAAAATATTTCCTTTATTACTATCCATGATTTTGCAGAATTACCATTAAAATATTTTATGTCAAGTACAATGGGGTCATATTTACTCCACAGACCGGTTTCACCTCTAAAGGGTGGTATTCCGCTTTCAACTGATATACCCGCACCGGTAAATACTGTTGTGTAATTTGAATTGTGCAGTATTTTAATGGCTTTTTCAATATTTCTATTTAGTAAAGTTGTCATACTTGCTGATGTTTTATTTTTAATAGCTAACCCCATTCGCTATAAAAGTGTGTTAAATATAACTCCATAAAAGAATGTCTTTCTTCTGCCATCTTTTTCCCCATTTCAGTTGTCATTTTATCTTTAAGGAGTAATAATTTTTCATAGAAATGATTTATCGTTGGGGCGCTACTTTTTTTGTAATCACTTTTGGTCATATTTAAGTTGGGCTTTATATTGGGATTATAAATCTGTGCCCCTTTATGCCCACCATAATTAAAAGTACGTGCAATTCCTATGGCACCCATGGCATCTAGTCTGTCAGCATCTGTAACGATATCTAATTCAATAGACATAAAGTTAACAGCATCAAATGTATTTTTAAATGACATATTACGGATTATGGCTTCAATATGACTGATGCTTTCAATATCTAATCCTATTTTTTTCAAAAAGCCGATTGCTTTTTCGGGTCCAACATCTTCGTTTCCGGCATAAAATTTTGAGTCGGCTATGTCGTGCAGAAGAGCAGCTATTTGTACTATAAATTCATCTGCATTCTGCTCCTCTGTTGCTATTTTAGATGCTGTTTTCCACACTCGATAAACATGCCACCAGTCGTGCCCACCTTCGGCATTGGCAAGTTCTTGTTGTACATATTTTTTTGTTTTATCAATTAATTGAAGTTGTAAATTATTCATGTAATATTTATATTGAATGTAAAAGTACAACTATATAATGATACAATTAGGCAACATGACGGCTTAATGCCATTTTGATAGGTTTTTCTTTATGGAACTTTTGTATCTTCTCTGCAATTCTTTGTGCAATAGCCAAACAT
>CAZGWS010000202.1:0-1649 GCA_964528805.1 uncultured Lentimicrobiaceae bacterium
AGAGTCGGAACTTGGTAAAGGATCCTCTTTTATTATTACAATTGATAGTTATACTAAACAGTAATGACTGATAGTAGCCTTAGTTTGTGGATGGTTTTTGTAATCTGCCTAATTGTCTTCCAACCATAATTTAAAAGCCCTTACTTTTTCTCGGCTTACAATTAATTCGTCAGTACTTTTAACCAAAGTGTTAACACGCAATCTCGAGTTTGAGTAAGCATAAATATTTTTTATGTGCCTTATGTTTACAATAAATTTTCGACTAATTTTGAAAAATTGCTTTGGGTTAAGTAGTGGAAAAATACTTTCAATTGTATTATCGAGTAATCTGTCTTTCGCAGCTATAGTTTTAGCATATGTTCCTTTTTCGAAACTATAAAAATAGCAAATATCATCTATGTTTAGTATCTCAATTTTATTGCCAATTTTTATCATAAAACGCTCTTTAAAGTTTCCTGAAAGCAGCAGTTTTAGCTCTTCAATTACTGATGATGAAATCATGTTTTCAGGCTTGCCCCACAGTTCATTATACTTTTCAATTGCTTTACATAGCTCCGTTTCCGAGATGGGTTTTAACAGGTAGTCGATGCTGTTTAACTTAAAGGCTTTTATGGCATAATCATTAAAAGCAGTTGTAAATATAACCGGGAAGCCAACTTTTGTTTTATCAAAAATGTCAAAACTCAACCCATCTTCAATTTGAATGTCAAAAAATCCTAAATCAATACTTTCGTTCTCTATGATGCTAACAGCATCTGTTATTGATTTTGCAACTCCAACAACTTTAGCTTCAGGTATAAGTTTTTCAATTAATAGTTGCAGCCTTTTATGTGCCAGAGTTTCATCTTCTACAATAAGTATATTCATATTTTTTACTTTCTATAATACTTGTATTCCATCACTTATAAGCGGTAACCTTACAACAAAATCAGTCTCGCCATCCTCAATATAGCATTTTTTATCACTAATAATTTTGTAGCGGTTAATAATGTTATTCAAGCCAACATTATGCGAAATCCCAACATCGGTTTTTGGGTTTTTGTTATTTTTAACAACTATGTAATTATCGCTTACGCAGATGGTTATAGTAATAATTATTGCTTTTGATATGATATTATGCTTAAACACATTTTCTAACAAAAGCTGTATCGACATGGGTATAATCATCATATCATTAAACTCAGTAACATCTTTAATATCGATAATGAAATTATCATCAAATCTTGTTGACTGAAGTGATGCATATTTTTTTACAAAGACAATTTCATCGTGGAGTGTAACCAACTCATCATCCTGATGATCTAGTACATAACGATAAATGTTCGAAAGTTTAACAGCAAATTCATCTGCTTTGTTAGCATCAATATGAATTAACGAGCTTAAGCTATTTAAACTGTTGAATAAAAAATGTGGATTTATTTGTGATTTTAATGTCTCGTACCTTGCATAGTCGGCTTCTTCTTTATTATGCTGCACGTCCTTTGCTGCATCTAATAATTTAGTCATAAATGATTTCGACAGAATAATAAAAAAGATAGTTAAACCTATAAAAATGGTAATAACCGACGATATAATAATGCTAACATTAGTAAAAATATCGGCGAAAGCCACACCCTGAGTAATGTTATACCAAAGCGCATTTACAACTA
>CAZGWS010000202.1:1749-5650 GCA_964528805.1 uncultured Lentimicrobiaceae bacterium
CTTACGGCAAATATTATTAATATGTTTATAATGTGTTTCTTTTTCATTGTACAAAAATTTTAACTAAGTTATGAATCGTGTTACTAACAAGTGAACCACGTCTGACAAATAACTGTAATTGCTCACAAATATACACTAAATCAGGCAAATACAGCAATTAAATATGCGAATCATGTTTTTGATTTTTCACCTTTAATAATTGGCAACTTTAAAGTAATTAGCAAAATACCGAGTAACTAATAATGTAAAATGAGTTACTCGGTAATATGCAAAGTGTTACAATTTACACTGTTTAATCAGTTCAGCATTTGTTTTTTCGCCCCAAATAGGCAGTAGATAATTATCGGTATTTTGCTGTTTAAAAAGCTTTGCTGCTTTCTCAAATAAAGGCAACGCCACTTTTTTGCCGCCACCATATTGCGCAGGGCGATGGTAAGAATTCTGAGCAAGTAAAAATTCCGCTCTTGGGTTAGCGTTATTCATTTGTTGAGCTCTTTGTAACAGCTCGCCGGCGATTGCGGAATACGACTGACCATACTTTTGAGGATTTGCCATTATCATTGCCTGATAATAAAATGCATCCAATACAATAATTTCATCGTTGTTTGGGGCAAGAGTAAGTGCCTTGTCAATTTGGCTTTTGGCTTTTGCCAATATCTCCATTTTCCCCGTCTCGCTAGTTATCTGCCAGCTGCCAATGATATAGCAATATGCCGAATAATAAAGTGGCTCAAAACGACTTTGGTTTAGGTTTGCGATACTTGCAAATTCAATACCGAGAGTTTTGTAACTGATACTCTCACTATTAGCCCTAAGCGTTTTTAGATTCTTCTTCATTAATTTTTCAAAATTGTTGCTATTTCCAAACGCAACTGCTGTTAAGATTACTACTGCTAATGTTAAAATACTTTTTTTCATGATATTGTTTTTTAGTGATTAATTAAGGCGCAAAAATATATTGGCATCCAACCACAAAAAAATTATTGTTACTGAACTGTTGAAAAATGGAGATGAATTGTAAAAGTGGAAACTTACATGAATAATTTAACCAATTAGCTTACCTTTGTAAGCATAAATTATACTTATGAGTACAAAGAAAATACTATTTTTATTGGACGGAATGGCCTTGATTTATAGAGCTTATTTTGCATTAAGTAAAAATCCGAGAATTAACAGCAAAGGACAAAATACATCGGCAGTATTGGGGTTTGCCAACACATTATATGATATTATTAAAAATCAGAACCCATCACATATCGGAGTAGCTTTCGACACCAGAGTCCCTACTTTCAGGCACATAAGCTTCCCGGCATATAAAGCACAGCGAGAGAAGATGCCTGAAGATTTGTCCTCATCTATACCAATAATAAAAGATTTACTTAAAGGATTTAATATTCCTGTACTTTACGTAGATGGCTTTGAAGCCGATGACGTAATTGGGACATTGGCAAAAAAAGCTGAAGCAGAAGGGTTTACAACGTATATGATGACTCCCGATAAGGATTTCGGACAGCTGGTATCGGAAAATATCTTCATGTTCAAGCCGGCTCGCATGGGAAATAAAGCTGAAATATGGGGCGTTTATGAAGTATGCGAACGCTTTGGAATTACACGTCCGGAGCAGGTAATTGATATACTTGGATTGTGGGGTGATGCTTCTGATAACATACCTGGTGTTCCGGGTATAGGCGAAAAAACATCCACAAAACTAATTAGTGAATTTGACAGCATCGAAAATCTGCTAAAAAATACTGATAAGCTGAAAGGAAAGCAAAAAGAGAATTTAGAGAAATTTTCACAGCAAGCACTAACTTCCAAACACCTTGCTACAATTGTTTTAGACGTGCCAATTGAATTTAGCGAACCCGAACTTAGCAGAAAAACACCAGATGTTGGATACCTTACAAAGCTGTTTAATGAGCTTGAATTTGTTAGATTTTCAAAGAGGTTTTTTGCAGATTTAAATGAGAATAATGTAGATAACCCACCAAAACAACAAACATCGTTGTTTAACGAAGAAGCTCAATCTCAAATAAAAAATATAAAAAACACAAACCATAATTATCATCTCGTCAACACTGTTGACGGAGCTATAGATCTTGCAAAAAAACTTGAAAAAGAAAAGTTGATTTGCTTTGATACGGAGACTACCGGACTTGACCCTAACAACTCTGAACTTGTTGGAATATCGTTTGCTGTTAAACACCATGAAGCATGGTACATCCCAATATCTGAAAACTATCATGAAGCCCAAAATATGGTTATGCAGTTTAAGGATCTTTTTGAATCGGGCAAAATATTAAAAATCGGACAAAATATTAAATTTGACATAAATATATTATCATGGTATGATATAAATGTTAGCGGACCCTTTTTTGACACTATGATTGCTCATTATTTGCTGCAACCGGATATGCGTCATAACATGGACTTGTTGTCGGAAACCTATCTAAACTACAAGCCTGTTGGCATAGAAGAGTTAATTGGTAAAAAAGGTAGAAACCAGTTGAGTATGAGGAATGTGAATGTTGAAACTGTAAAAGAATATGCTGCTGAAGATGCGGATGTTACTCTACAACTCAAAGATATTTTTGATCCCAAATTGAAAGAAACAGGAACACACAATTTGTTTGAGAATATGGAAATGCCTCTTATCCCTATTTTGGCTTCAATGGAAACAGAGGGAATAAAACTGGACGTTCAGGCCTTAAACGATTTCAGTAAAAAGCTCGCACTTGAGATAACCAAAATCGAATCAGTAATTTTTGATCTTGCCGGAGTCAAGTTTAATATTGCATCGCCAAAACAATTGGGAGAAGTACTTTTTGAAAGATTGGCAATATCAAGTAAGCCAAAAAAAACAAAGACAGGGCAATATAAAACAGGCGAAGACGTACTGAGAAAACTCAATTACAAACATCCAATTATTGAACTAATACTCGAATATCGCTCGTTAACCAAACTGAAGTCAACTTACGTTGATGCACTACCGGAACTTGTAAACCCTCGCGACGGACGCATACACACATCATACAATCAGGCTGTTGCGGCTACAGGTAGGCTAAGCTCAAACAATCCAAATCTACAAAATATACCCATACGTTCAGAAAAAGGAAGGGAGATACGCAAAGCATTTATCCCTCGTAATAATGAGTATTTGTTACTCGCTGCCGATTATTCTCAGGTCGAATTGCGCATCATCGCCCATGTTAGCAAAGATGTGGACATGATTGCTGCTTTTAACGACGGTCGTGATATCCATACAGCCACTGCAGCAAATATCTATGGAATTGGTTACGATGAAGTAACTAAAGATATGCGCCGCAATGCTAAAACTGTAAACTTTGGAATAGTTTACGGGATAAGTGCATTTGGATTAAGTGAGCAATTGGGTATTCCAAGGCGTGAGGCAGCAAATATTATTAATAGTTATTTTGAAAAATATCCCGGAATTAAGGACTACATGAACAACACTATTGATTTTGCAAAAAAACACGGCTTTGTAGAAACAATAATGGGTCGTAGGAGATACCTTAAAGACATTAATTCTGCAAACGCAATTGTACGCGGTTTTGCCGAACGAAATGCCATTAATGCCCCAATACAAGGCTCATCAGCTGATATGATTAAGATTGCTATGATTGACATACAAAAAGAACTTTTAGAGAAAAAACTAAAGACAAAAATGATACTTCAGGTACATGACGAATTAGTTTTCGACATGTACAAAGACGAAGAATCGCAGGTTCGTGAGATGGTTGAAAAATGTATGTCAAACGCAATTAAGCTCGACGTTCCCCTTATTGTTGATATAAATATAGGTACTAATTGGCTTGAGGCTCATTGATATTTAGCCTGAATAATTCATGCGTTTAGTTTGATGTAGATGCAAGGCGTCGAA
>CAZGWS010000203.1:0-1634 GCA_964528805.1 uncultured Lentimicrobiaceae bacterium
GGCAGCGGACAATTATATGATAATTTGATTCCTTTTTTATCAGCTTCGGGTTTAAAAAAAGTATGCAGGTAATCCAACTGATCGTTTACATTGCAATTGGAAAGAAAAACTTCCATTTGACTAGCTTCAATCTTTGAGATATCAATTAAATCGTTGATAATATTAAGCATACGAGCACCCCCTTTTTCAATAATACCTACATATTTTTTAAGTTCCACACCTGTAAGCTTAGGGTTTTTCAGCAATCCGGCAAAACCTAATATGCCATTCATCGGTGTACGTATTTCGTGGCTCATATTTGCCAAAAATGCTGACTTCAGCCTATCACTTTCCTTAGCTTTTATCAGAGCAGCTTTTAGGTCATCTTCCGTCTTTTTACGATTAATTGTAATACTTATCTGATTTGATACAAATTCCAGCATCTCCATATCCTTTTCATCATAGGCATTTTCGTTGGTATAACTCTGCAACGCCAATGCACCAATCACTTCATCATTAACTATTAATGGTACTCCAAGCCAAACTTTCGAAAATCTTCCTTGTGGTATTAATATACCCTCTTCAATAAGTTTTTCTTTAACTTTAAGATTCGCAAGTAACGATTTTTTTGTTTTTATCACATAACCTGTCATAGTATTTTTAGCAAGTATAGGATCAGAGTTATCATATTCATCAGCATAATATGGAAAAGAAATTATATCTGTATTTTTATCATACACAGCTATGTAGAAGTTGTGCGTGTTTATTACTTTTCCCAATTCTTTTTGTACAAAATGTGCTAACGTATGTAGGTTTTCGCTGGCAGATGAAGCATTAGATATATTAAAAACAATTTGCTGAATAAGCTCGGCACGTTTGCGCTCGGTAATATCTAAATTATACTCTATCATTTGAATGAGGTTACCATTTTTATCAAAAATAGGATAACCATATATTGCCATCGCTCTAAGCTTACCGTTTTTGCTAAAATGTAAATGCTCTACAGTTGTAGGCTTGTGTGTTTTTCTAATAATCTCAAGAGGACACGCGTGATCCAAACCATTACAAGGTTCTTTTTTGTGGTGCGTTAAGCCATAGCAGGTAACATTTTTTTGTCCGGGTATAAAGCCCGATGCCTTGTTACCCATAATTACTGAATAATCGTTAGTATCAATTACCCTGAAAGGATGTGTTAATGCTTCCAGCAAACTTTTTAAAAACTCATTTTGTTTTTGTACTTCTTCTCTTATCACATTACGCTCAGCAACATTACGAGCAGAAGTATGCATGTAGTAGTAATCTCCAATCCTAATTCTTTTGTTATTAAATTCAACATCAACTTTTTGTCCGTCTTTTCTTTTTATCTTCGATTCGGTTATTATTTCCTCACCTTGCATAATTTTATCATGAAACAGTAAGTAGGCATCTAAATCTGTTTCTTCATGCAAGTCAGTAATATGCATTTGCAGCAAATCTGGTTTCGAGTAACCCGTCAGTTCTATAGCAGCTTCATTTACCATAATAAACTCCGAGTTATTATTTGTAATAAAAATGGCATCTCGAGAGCCTTCAAATATAGATTCCTGCCATTCGTAGGTTATCGCAAGTTGGTCTTCAATTTTCTTGCGCTCACTAACATCTTGAAAAACACAATA
>CAZGWS010000203.1:1734-5608 GCA_964528805.1 uncultured Lentimicrobiaceae bacterium
GAAGTTGTTTTTGTTACAATTTTCCTAAGATTTGCTTTTTCTTTGCGTAATTTATCTTCTGCTTTCCTTATACGCATCATCACTCGCACCTGAGCTGTGAGTTCAGCCGGATTTATGGGTTTTGACAAAAAAGCATCTGCACCGGCATCAAGACCTTTAATGCGACTATTTGTATCGGTTGCGATTATAGTAATTAAAATAATTGGAATATGCTTTGTTGCATTACTGCGCTTTAGCTTGCTGCAAACTTCAAAGCCATCCATATCAGGCATAATAATATCGAGCAATATTACTTCGGGCTGTTGCTCCTTTGCAAGTTTAATACCTTCTTTACCCGACAAGGCAGTAATGACTTTACAGTTTGGTATATTGCCTTTTAATAGTGCCTCTAATGAAATAAGGTTGTCAATCTTGTCATCTATTGCAAGGATTTTCTTCATATTATTTTTTTATAGTTTGTTGTCATCAATTAATTTCAGTCTTTTTATTTTATCCATAAGAAGCTTAGCATCTATTGGTTTTGTAATATAATCGTCAAATCCTATATTTAATACTTTTTCTTTATCACCGGCCATACCATATGCTGTTTGGGCAATTACAGGAAGATTTGGACGACCTTTTTTAATCTCTTTAATAGCAGCATAGCCATTTAATACGGGCATATTAATATCCATTAATACCAAGTCGATTGATAAATTATACTTGCATTGCTGAATTGCCGTTTCACCATTTTTTGCCCAAATAACCTTCGCTCCTATCTGGGTTATTAGTACATCAAGAAGTTCAAAACTACTATCATCATCTTCGGCAATTAGTACTGTTTTGTTACTCAAAAATTCTTGTTCGGATTTCAGTATGGCATCCAAATTAGTTGTTGTAAGCAATTGCTCTGCTACATCGGTTTTCTCATACGGCAAGGTAAAATAAAAAGTACTACCTTTATTTTCTTTCGATTTAAGCCAAATGTTGCCACCTAATAATTTTGTAAGTTTTTCGGCAATCGACAGCCCAATGCCTACTCCTCCGTAAATACGTGAGTATGAGTCGTCAACCTGCCTGAATACATTAAAAATATGTTTTTGTTTTTCTTTGGTAATGCCAATACCGGTATCTTCAACATAAAATTTAAGAACATCCTTACCACCAATGGCATCAACAACAAATCCATAGTTAATATACCCTTCGTTTGTAAATTTAAGAGCATTTTTAAGTAGGTTGATAAGTATTTGTTTCAACTTTGACACATCTGTTAAACACACAACACTCTCTAAATCAGAACTAACAATAAGATTTAAGTCTAAGTTACTTTTCTTAAGTATCTGCTGCTCAGACTTCATTATATTATGAATCTCCCTCAGAGCAGGTAGTATTTCCACCTGTTTTTGTCGCAATTTGGTTTCACCTGATTCAATGAGAGTGATGTCGAATAAGTCGTCAATAATGCCAAGCAGATGCTTCCCACTTGAGCTTATATTTTTCCCGAAATCGTAAATTTCTTCGATGGGCCAATCTTCGGTAATTAGGTCGGAAAAGCCGATAATTGCATTAAGTGGTGTTCGCAGCTCGTGTGAAATAGTTGCCAAAAATGCCGACTTAAGTCTGTCCGATTCTGTAGCTTTATGGAGTGCAGCAATTAAATCATATTCCTTCTTTTTTTTATCGATTAAAATGCTTATATGTTCAGAAATAAACTCCAACAATTTTACATCTGACATTGAAAATGCATTTTCGTTGGTATAGCTTTGAACAGCAATAACACCAATTGCATAATTATTAACTAAAAGGGGTACTCCTGCCCAAACTTTTGAGCGAGTACCGAGTAGTTCAAACTTACCTAATTTAGATAGCTTTTCCAGTTCGGCTGATGTAGCCAATAACGAATTACGGGTTTTAACAACATAGGATGTTAATGTATTACCGGCAGGGAACGACTTAACATCATCATATTCATCAGCTAAAAACGGTAGTGTGAAGGTATCAAATCGCTCATCGTACAATGCAACATAAAAATTTGTTGTGTTGATAACTGTTCCTAATTGCTTATGCACAATGCCTATTAGTTCCTCAAGATTATCAGAAGTGATAACAGAATTTGAAATGTTATACAGCACACTTTTGATTTGCTCATTATGCTTCCGCTCGGTAATATCTTCGGCAACTTTAAGGTAGTTGATGGTAGTTCCTTGATCGTTAACAATTGGCGAAATGGAAGCAAACTCCCAGTACAGTTCACCATTTTTCTTTTTATTATGAAATTCGCCCATCCACTTACCACCGGAAGTTATAGTATCCCACATCTCTTTATAAAAGCGATCTGTTAATTCACCCGATTTCAATATGGATGTAACTCGCCCTATGGCTTCAGCTTCAGCATAGCCTGTTAGTTCAACAAACTTTGGATTCACGTATTCAATAACCCCGTTTAAATCAGTTATTACAATTATTGTAGGGCTTTGTTGTACAGCAGTAGAAAGTTTTCTAAGATTTTCGCCGTTTACTCTGCGTTCAGTAATGTCTAAGCTGTATTCAATCATCTGAACAACCCTACCTTTATCATTAAAAATAGGGTAACCGTGTACCTCAAAATAACTTGTTTTATTATTTTTATCAAAATGGATGTGCTCAACCGTTGTTGGTTTATAAGTTTGCTTAATAATTTCAAGCGGACAAGGGTGGTTAACATCAGTACAAGGGAAATCAGAGTGATGCGTAAGCCCATGACATGTTACATTTTTATCCTTAGTTTTATATCCTGATGCCGTATTTGCCATTTTAATTTCATAAGTTTCAATATCAACAACATAAAACGGGTGAGTTAGCGACTCTATTACAGAGTTTAAATATTCATTTTGTTTCTTAATTTTTTTATTAGCCTGTTTGGCAGTAGTAATATCACGAATAATAGCAGTAAAATTTTTGTGTCCGTCAACTTTCCAGGCTGATAATGACAGTGCAATGGGAAATTCTGTTCCATCTTTTCTTAACGCAGTTATCTCAATAGTTTTTCCCATTAACTTTTCAGCAGCACCATTTTTTAGCCCGGCGATCCCTAGGTTATGTGCCTCCCTATATTTTTTAGGGATTACTTTTGTAAACTCTTTATTGATAACCTCATCATAATTATATCCAAAAATTTTGGTGGCAGCTAAGTTCCATGATGTAAATATACCAATGTCGTTTATTGAAACTATAGCATCGGTTGCTGTTTGGGTAATAGACCTACTCCGAGCTTCACTATTACTTAATTCTTTTGTACGTTCTAATACCTTTTTATCTAATAACAGTTTTTCTGCACGAAGCTTATCTTCAACTTCCTTAATTCGTAGCATCACTTTGAGCTGTGCAGTAAATTCGAGAGGATCAATGGGCTTCGACAAAAAAGCATCAGCACCAATCTCAAGACCCTTTATCCGACTTTTAGTATCAGTTTTAATAGCAGTTATTAAAACAACAGGAATTTGTTTAGTAAGGGAGTTGCTTTTTAGCTTAATGCAAGTTTCAAAACCATCCATTTGAGGCATAATTATGTCAAGCAGAATTGTATCGGGTTGATCCCTTATGGCTATTTCTATTCCTTCCTTTCCTGAGAGAGAAGTTAACACTACACAATTAGGCATGTAAGTCTTTATTATTGCCTTAATTATGGTTAGATTATCTTTTTTATCATCAATTGCCAATATCTTTCTCATAATATTAATTTAATTACCAAATAGTCAGGATGCTACAGTTATTGATAATTAATCTTTACAAGAAAACGCCAAATACTGCGTTATTCTCGTTTTTGAGTCAGTCATTTACAATTCGTAAATTCCTTGAATGCAAAAACTTCGAAAGCCTTGTCTTTGACGCTTTCTTATCAAAGACTTGAAAATGA
>CAZGWS010000204.1:0-5602 GCA_964528805.1 uncultured Lentimicrobiaceae bacterium
AGTTGATGGCACAATATCAAGTCATCTCGCATATAGCAAAATTTTTTACATCACCATATGTTATTTCTGTTTGATGTGTTACCTAAATCGTGATACATAATGGTGCATAATCATGTTTATTGGCAACAAATTTATAGGCCATTGTGTTATTATCACAGGCTAAAAAAAACTTGGACATGCATGCTCTAGACATAACAAATACTATAATTAGACAGACTTAATGAACCATGTTGTAAAGAAATATTCAGAGATTGATCACAAGACTTTCATGACCATCGATGAGGCAGTAGACTTGTCTAATGAACTAGCAAAACGAGTTAGTGAGACTGGCATTCAATTTGAAGAAGTCGTTGGAATTGCAAATGGCGCGCATTTACCTGCGTTTATTATAGCTAATCGTCTTGGGTTACCATACCAGATGTTAACAATCAGACGAAAATGGAGCGTAGTCAATAATTACTTGGCTAAGTTTTCTTTTATCGTACGATTCTTTTCTTGTTGGTATAGTATACCAGTTTTGAATTACCCGTTGATTAAAGTTATAACCAGAATGAATAGTTTAACAAATAGCAATCAACTGGAAAAAGAAGATCGCTTTAAGGGAAGAAAGAATATTTTGATTGTGGATGATGCTCTTCAATTTGGCAATACGATTAAGGCGACTAAAAAGATAATTACCAATAATAATGAAGAGTGCGATATTTTAGTCGCAGTGATATCGTGGGCTTTATTAATACAAAATGAAGAACAAGTAGAAGTTCCAGATATATATATCAGTAGAAAAATTCAGCATTTTCCCTGGTCTGTTAATAGTCCTTATTACAAGGAATATCAGTATTGGTTGCAAACTAATGGTAAGCAATAGATCAGATATTAACACTGGTAAATTATTGCTACTTGATCTAGATGGTGTTCTTGTTACCGATGGGGATGGGGATACCAGTGTTGGTTCAGAAATAATAAAAATCCATAAAGAACTGGTAACACAACTTAATAATTTAAGTCTGCCAGTGGCAATTTTGACACACAGGTCTCGTTGTGAAGCGATGCAAATTATTGATGCTCTAGGTTTAAGCACTCATCAGCTATATAATATATTCACAGCAAATGATATTTTTTTTTTCGGACTACGCTTCAAAGGTGTTTCTTTTCTGGTCAAAAATGGTTCCAAAAAAAGTATCATTCTATCGTATATTCAAAAACGTTATAACATACAAGCCAAAAACATCGCATTCATTGATGACCGCCTATGGAATGTTGAAGATTTGATGAATGCAGGAATCGGTTTGGGTATTAACGTACCAGCAGCCAAAGTTATTAATCAACATAAAATAGTGACATTCAGCCTTTGTGCCGCTCTTGACAAAGTAAAAAGATGGTATGAACTTGGCGAACTATCAACTAATTCTAATCAGATTATACGCATGCAATCTGTCACAATTGATTTACCAGAGGATGCTTTCAGTGGCATTTTAATAAGGAGGCAATGGTCAGATTTTTTTGGATTAACTCGATCAGCATTGCGCTATACTCGAAAGATTATTATGTGGATTATTAGTTGAATAGAAATTACAATACCCTGCTTAGCGTAAAACTTACAATGATATCAATTTAGCAATCATATTAAGTCCATATCTCCAAAGCAGCAATTAATCTATTAACATTTGCTTTAGGAAGAAACTGTTTGGACAATTCAAAAGAATACTCACCATGTTGTTGAATGAGATCAGGTGACTCAACATAGTTTTTCATTGCCTGTAATAATGATGCAACAGAAGCTGCCTTGACCATATATCCATTTTGAGCATTCTTAATCAGATGGTAAGATGCGCCACATTCATCAGTTGAAATAATAGGCATACCTATAGAAGCCGCTTCATTTAAAACAGCCCCCCAACCATCAAATCTTGTCGGCAAAATAAACACATCTGCAAACGACATATACTCATTTACTCTATCAAAATAAATTGCACCGACGAAAGTAACTTTATCTTGTATATTTAGTTTACTGACCATCTTTTTATATTTACCATTTGATACATCCTTACCAACTAGTATCAACCCCCATTCATTTTTATTCAATTTTGAATACGCCTTTAATAAGATATCAACACCTTTCCTTTGAGATAAAGAACCGACATATATAAAATTATATTTAAATCTAGAGCTTTGTAATTCCTTAGGAACTACAGTTGATTTTATAAGTGGATTCAAGGCCCAGTATAGATGTTTGATCTTTTCTTTTCGTACGCCTTTTTTCAAATAATCCTCTTCTGCTTTAACCCCTGAAACAAAAGTTCCTAGAGAATGGTTTTCAATTTGTTGAGAAAATTTTGTGTTATACAGACGTTGGTATATTGGAAAGAATATTTTAAACAGAGTACTGTTTTCTCGTAAAAGTTTAAATAATCCAGCACCAGCTCGTTCGGTCCAATTTATCCATCTTAAGTTATTTTCAATCACATAAGGAATCAGTATTTTTGTAAACACATAACCATTACCAAATATAATATGTATGTATTCACTAAAATCACTTAATGATTCCAAAGCATCTTCAAACGTACTTACTTGTTTTTCATATGGTTTTGTACATTTTTTATCTTCCCACCCAAGTGACAAACGTTGCTGAGAGATTCTATTAAAGTAGCGGACTTCTAAATCAATCTCTCCACTTTCAACAAGAGCATCATAAAAATCACTTAGATGATGTGTTACGGTAGATGTCCATATGCAAATTTTATACATTATTACCTACATTCTCATTATTAATCGCTGGAATACTTGCTACCATATGATCTACAGGTAAGTTTTAGTTACAATATATGAATTTTCCAAATTTAGATTCTGGCAAAAGAATCGTATTTTTTAAAATACCAACCAACCATATTTAATCTTAGTGTAGAAGTCTTTTAATATAAAAAGGAACACTAATGTTATATAGAGAATAGGCAAGTATAGAACTAATGACTATTCCCATAATATCTAGAGGCTTCCCAGAAGAAATAATAAAAAATAAAAAACAAAATTTCAAAGCCAACCCTATAAAAATGACTACAATTGCATATGAAAAATGCTGGATACCAAGCAAAAAATCTGTATGAAAATTACACCATATATGTGACAAAATCATAAAGCCCATAGTAAATATAACTATATAATCAATATGCGGAAACCCTGTCAACCAAAAAGATGTAATGATATTAAACAAAAATACCAGCGCTATTACAGCTATCAGCAGCCCTAATATCAGGAGATATAGCTTTTTAAAAATACTTTTTATCCAACTTTTATCATCTTTGGCATAAGCCTCAGTAAAAGATGACCATAACGGGTAATTTATTATAGACACTGGAAACATTACAAGACTCATTATCTTATAAATTATCTCGTACTTTGACACCTCTAAAGCATTTCCATATTTCAATAAAATCAACCTATCAATCCCGATGATAAGTAAAAATGCTATTTGTATAAATAATATCTTTGAACCTTTCTTAAATATATTATTTAATGCTTTCTTCGAATAATTTGAAACAGATGGAATTAGATCTTTATATTTATAAAAAAACCTAGTAGTTGAATATAGGTATGGCAAAATAATAGAAGCAGAAAAAACAACTACAGCATATTTAACACTACTTGTATAGTTCAACTTCCATAGTATAAATATACCAATAACGTTAAGCACTGAAACCAATAAAGTATTCAACGCTACATTTTGACTTTGGTGAGTGGAAAAATTCAACTGATCAACAGTAGATAAATAAAACTTTACAAAAAACCCAAGGATCAATACTACAAATATATTATTTAAATAGTTGTTATCTAGATTAATATTTAACCCTTTTTGCAAATCAATAAAATATATTAATGAAATAATAGCAGAACCACATATTATTGTTAGTATTAATATTGATATATATGCCGTACTGACATATTCTTTCGCCTCTTTTATATTTTTATTTGAAATAGCGATCGTAACAAAATTACGCATCCCTTTTGCAATCCCAAGGTCGAACAAAAACATCCATGTAAACAATGATGTTAAAGCAACGTATATACCAAAATTTTCTTGTCCCAAATAATCGACAAGCAACGCAATCAAAGTATAATTAAAAATGAGCGCTAAAACTTTATATACTGCCGTATAAGGGATTTGTTTATTGAGTTTTTTATAAGCGTGGCTCATGATATATTATAATATAAATTATTTAATTAAATAATATTATGTCAATTTATCGGCTCTGATTCATTAACATTAATCTTTTGTAATTATTTTTCAGAACTCAAAAACCGCATTGCCGCAATAATGTTGATCTGTATGAAAAGAGTATTTTCCCCACTCAATTCGTTGAGCTGATCTTTGCAAGCACTCCTTGCAAATGATCAAGATTATGGAAACTAATTAATACACGACCTTTACCATCAGCAGAGTATTGAATTTTGGTTTCTGTACCGAGCTGTTCTGATAGCTCATTCTCCAGCCTGATAATATCCGGATCTTTCGGGCTTTTGACAGCAGGTTTTGTTTGAGCTTGATCACCTAAATATTTTTTTACAAGTTGTTCGGTTGCGCGAACAGTTAAGTTCTTGTTGACGACTTGTTTACCTAGCTCTTCCTGATTGGAGTGGTCTAATGCTAACAATGCTCTGGCATGTCCCATGTCAACTTTTTTATCTCGCAACAATGCCTGGACACTGCTGTGCAAGTCCATCAAACGTAACGTGTTGGAGACTGCTGTCCGAGACTTGCCAACTATTTGGGCAATCTGCTGATGGGTAATACCAAACTCCTGGGACAGACGCTGATACGCTTCTGCCTCTTCCATCGCGTTGAGATCTTCTCTTTGAATGTTTTCAATTAAAGCTACCGCCAAGGTATCCTGATCTGACAGTACGCGGGTAATGACAGGAACCTCATGCAAACCTGCTAATTGAGCCGCTCGCCATCTACGTTCTCCGGCGATAATTTCGTAACGATTTTTATCCAGCTGGCGAATCACAATTGGCTGAACAATGCCGTGTTGTTCTATTGAAGCTGCCAGTTCTTGCAAATGGTCGGGGTTAATATCTGTTCGTGGTTGAAAGCGCCCTGGCTTTAAGTACTCTATCGGAACAAGCTTGGCACTCTTGTCTTCATTTGCCGCTTCATCGGCATCTATTGAATCAGTAACATCGTTTTCTGGCACAGACATATCGCCCAATAATGCACCAAGACCTTTCCCCAAACCTCTCTTTTTAACTGCCATAATTATTTAAACTGTTATCTCAGTGTTTATAATGATACTGAATAATTCTGATTTTCCAGAGTCTTACGGTTTCTGCGCATAATCTCTTTTGCTAGGTCATTATACGCGATTGCTCCGCGTGAGGATTTATCATACTGACTAATCGGTAAACCGTGGCTGGGTGCTTCAGCAAGCCTGACATTGCGTGGGATGCAGGTCTCAAATAGCTGATCTTTAAAATAATGCTCTAGTTGCTGCGAAACATCTTTGGTTAAATTACTGCGTGGATCATACATGGTTCGCAACAAACCTTCGACTGTGAGATCAGGATTAACTGTTTTACGCAGATCCCCTAAGGTATTCATCAGTGCCGA
>CAZGWS010000205.1:0-5577 GCA_964528805.1 uncultured Lentimicrobiaceae bacterium
ATAAATATTTCGCAAGCGTTTAACATTGACGCACAAGTAATTGGGCATGTTGAAGTTTCGGATGTAAAGAAACTCACAATTGCATCTCCATACAGGACATTTGAATACAATAAATAGTCTTTGCAAGAAAATGCCAAATACTGCGTTATTCTTGTTTTTGATTCAGTCATTTACAATCCGTAAACTCCTTGAATTCAATAACTTCGAAAGCCTTATCTTTAACGCTTTCTTATCAAAGACTTGAAATTAATAAGTTTTCTTGCAGGTACTAACTAATGCATTACGATAAAGTAAAGCAAAAATATTATTACCTCTGTACAATCTTTTTAATTTTCCTATCAGTTCCTGTATTAAACTCAACAAAGTAAATTCCGGGTACTAAGTTGCTCAAATTTATTGATGCTTTACCAGCGACAAAATTAACTTTAGCATCAGAGACAACACTTCCCAACGTATTGTAAATTTTTATACTTGAAATGCTATTAGCATTAGTAGTTTTTATTGTATAATAACCCGAACCCGGATTTGGAAAGATGGAAAATTCATTATCAGATGTAATATTTTCAACACCAATTACCGTAGTTGTAGCAGGAAAAACAATATCATCAATCCAACCACAATCACTACCGGCAGAAATTGATATATCTTTTTTATAAGCCCATGTGAGCGTATGCTGCCCGGCAGGAACATCAAAAGTTACAACCTCCCAATCGGTATTACCCGACCATTGACCAGATAAGTTTCCATCAATATAAAACTTTAGGAAGTCGTAGCTATCTTCCGATGACACTTTACGGGCAAAGGAGATTACATCATCAGAAATAACATATAAGGTGATATAAAGTTCAGATGTTTGACCATCACCAATGTCTCCAGACTTCGAGCAATAAGTACCATTAAACGGGTTTATTGTGTCAATCTGCCAATCTGCATCACCATCCATAAGCCACTCAAAAGAGGTAAATCCACTGCTCTCAAAATCTTCAATAATAAAGCCAACATTGTTATAATATGTAGTATCTTTAATATAATCACAGGTATTAAGTTCGCAATCGAATGCTATTGATGTTCCCGTTGGAGTTCCATTATCAACACTAACATTAAACTCAGCAAATTTTGTATCACCAACAAGCAGTTCACCAATATCAACATTAGCAGGGGTAATTGTTAGATAAGGACTATTTGATGTGAGCTGCATTTGAGATGAAAAACAATCACAATTTCCAAAATTTGAAGCCGGTAAACTAACTATAGCAGTTTCTCCCGCATCAAGATGTCCGTTACCGTTACCACCTAAACTATCATTAATAATGAGATTGCCAATTTCAGGTAAGGGAGCGTTTATTACAATACTGAAATCCGACGTCCACATTGCACCATCGCTATCGCAAACAAGATTAAAAGTAACAACATGCTGATCTGGTACATCAGAGGCTACATCAAATGAAAAAGCATCTGTGATAGACACGGTGTCACCTGCTGCAACAGCACCATATTGCTCATTATCATCTGTAATTGAAACATAATCATCAGCGGTACTCAAAGTAGCAGTTACAAATGTAGCATCCTGATCACCAATATTTTTAACAGATAAAGTGAGTGAAATTGTTTCGCCAAAGTCGGCCACTCCATTGTTATTTCCATTAGGATCTAATATTTGATGATCAGCATAAACGACGTATGGTCCGTTAGCAGGCACAAAACTTATAATGCTTGTATCAGGAAGGCAGTTATAGCCAACAACCATAAGATATGCATCACCAACCTCTATAACTTCAGGATCGAAAACTATAGTTGCATTACCATTAACATCTGTAATACCGGTTGCATGTAGCACGCTATCTTTAAGGATTGTACAGGTAAAGTTTTCCATTGGCACGCCATTATTTGTAACATTAACCGTTGTAGAATCTGTGCCAACAGGCAACACCTCATCATAATCAACAGTTACGTCAATAGGTTCGGCAGTCCAAACGCTTAATGCCGGATCGCCGAGTATATTTATATCATAAAAGTTCCATCGCAAGGCACCTTCTTCCCACTGACCCGGAGCCTCAACCCAAGGAGCTGTCTGAATTTTAGCCTCCACAAATGCACTTCCAATATGATTCAGTTTTTCGTGAAATAATGCATCAACCATCTCTCTATTTAGATGTGCTGACGGACCTTCTGTCTGCCCTTCATTAAACCAACCATAACGTGAATTGCCAATAACACTAACCGCAAAGTTGTCAATGTTTACCATTCTCTCAAGAATACAATCGTTATCATCAAAGGCACCACAATCACAACCATGTGTTTGAAATATTGTAAAATTATGATCTATTCCATTAGCACCATTAAAATTAGCATCTGTTATATCTGAATTATTCAAATGTGCTACGTATGATGTATTTGCATGTCCTACATGATAAATTAAAGGTCGTCCGCTGTTTATAAGGTTCATAAGAGTACTACTACCCCATGATGTATGAAATTCATATAATGAATCGATATTATATGTGTTTGGTATTCCAATTGTTGTGTATCCGTTATCGCTATGCTCACCTATTAGCAGGTTCAAATAATCGCGTCCCCATGTATCGGGATTAGAATAAAGATTTTCTCCTGCGAGCAAAGGCGTAGTGAACTCACCCAATACCGGGCTATTTTGATATTTAATAGTTTTATTTATAATTTTTGCTAATTCAGATGAATTACTAAAAGGATATCTTGCAACGGCAATGTCAGGCAATAGGTCATCTTCATCAGGCTCGCCCCACTTGTTATCGCCATCATCATTCCAGGTGCCATCTAAACCCGAATAATATAGATCGGCAGGAATATCATCGCTTGAATATCCACTACCCGACTGAACATCACACGAAAATCCACGATAAGGAATAAACTCAACATCGCCGCCGAGCAGCACATAATCAATTCCTTTTCCCTCGTATTCCTGAATAATATAGTTTCGTATTTTCTCTTGTAAATCCTGACCGCCGATATTAGATGAGATGTATTCCGTCGTCGCAACTTCACTCTTAATTCCTCTACTTAAATATATGTTCCTCAACTCATTAAAGCCATCAGTAAACTGCGCCGGAGTAATTATCAGCAAATTATAACTGCTGTCTTGCCTGTTACGGTATGAGTTATATTGAACAACAGATTCAGGATTTTGTATTGCTGTTAACACACGTCGTTTTGCTAAAGCGGATGAACTTAGTTTATCTAAAGCTTCTGCAGATTTTCTGTCAACAGATGTTTCGATAACTATTGTTACCTTACTGAAATACTTTAACTTTTGCTGAGCAGGAAGATAGGTAACAGGAGTAAAAACAGACATCGCAATAGCATATCCGTTTAAATAGCCTGTTGTAAGTCTGCCCATCGGATTTGTAGGATATTTATGTTGCGAATTATATACACTTTTATTAAATTTAAACTCCGATTTGCCATTTTTGGAAAGGGGAATCGAACTTTGATATGGAAAAAGCAGCATTTTCCCATCTATTACTTTTTCATCTTCACCAATAAACTTAACAGAGGTAGCAACTTCACCGGGAGGAACTAACAAACTCACTGCAAAATAAGGTAACGAAGGTTCGCCGGCAATACCCGTCATAAGTGCACCGTCAAACATAACATACTGATAACCATTACTATTAATGATTCTTGGATTAGTAATATTGTACGTTTTGGTAATAGTGGCTGCATATCCGATTGATACTGCCAGCACCAAAATAAAAACTAAATTAAGCTTCTTCATTATTGATTTTTTAAAAGTCCAAATATACACAAACAAGACAACAAAACTATCTCTAAGTTGCATTTACAAATCTGACTTATTAACGCTGGTATATCTTAAAAAGAATCACTATTTTTATCGAAAATTATAATATTAGTTTTACAACATGAAGAAGATAATAATTTTTGGCGGTAGCGGATTTATAGGCAAACATCTTGTTAAACTGCTAAGTACAGATTATGAGGTTATTGTAATCTCTCGCTATCCCAAAAAAACAGCTGCTAAACTGGGCAAAGGTATCAGGGTTGATAGATTAAGAACACGTGATTTAACAAAATTATCTGCCATATTTGATGGTGCAAAAGCTGTTATTAACCTTGCCGGAGAGAATGTAGGTGAACGTTGGAATAGTAAAAAAAGGAAGAAAATAAGCAAGAGTCGCCTTGATGTGGATAATATAATTGTTCGTGCTGCACGAGGTACTAAAAATATTCCTGAAGTTTTCATTCAGGGCTCTTCGGTAGGGATATATGGTTTAAGCAGAAATACCATTAATGTTATTGAAAAAACACCTTTGGGGCAAAGAGGCTTTTTGTCGAAAGTTGCGGTAAGCCACGAAAAGACATTTAAGCAGCTGGAAAAAATATCTAGAGTTATTTACATTAGAACAGGACTCGTTCTTGATGCTAATGAAGGTGCTTTGGCAAGGATGGCAGCACCGTTTAAAATGTATATCGGCGGACAGTTGGGAAATGGAAGACAATGGAACTCGTGGATACACATAAAGGACGAAACCAAAGCCATAAAATTCTTAATTGAGAACGACAGTGCCAAAGGAGCTTATAACTTAACAACGCCAAATCCGATAAGGCAGAAAGAGATGGCAAGAAAAATTGGAGTGTCATTAAATCGTCCTTCATTTTTTACAAAACCTTCATTTTTAATGCGTTTGGCACTTGGTACCATGGCAGATGAACTACTGTTAAACGGAGTTAAGGTATTACCACAAAGGCTTATCGATGATAATTTTAATTTTGAATTTGAAGATATTGATAGTGCTTTCGCAGATATTTTTACTTAGAAATAGGATAATTAATGAAAATTATTGGTAACATAATTTGGTTGGTATTTGGAGGTTTCGCCATAGCTTTGGAGTATTTTGCAGCAAGTATTGCATTGTTTATTACAATAATTGGAATTCCGTTTGGCATTCAAACTATAAAATTGGGAATACTTGCACTATGGCCTTTTGGCAGTAAGGTAATACAAATTGAGCAGCCGTCGGGTTGTCTTACTACTTTTATGAATATTCTCTGGTTCTTTGTGGGTGGTTTTTGGATAATACTAACCCATTTAGCTTTCGGAATACTATTGTTTATAACTATAATTGGCATCCCATGGGCACAACAGCATTTTAAACTGGCTGGGCTTGCTTTAACGCCTTTTGGCAGAGAAATTACATTTAGATAGCACATATCATTTTTATATCTACATCAGTTAATCATTATTATTTTAAAATATAAAAGAAATACATGTCAATAGTTCATTAAGGTTTTATAACACATACTAAATCAAGTACTTACAAGACAAGCGGTAAATAGCTACTATGCTGACAATCAATCCTTTGCGACTTAGCGGCTTTGCAAGAAACAAAAACTACACGAACTATTGACATGAAAAACAGAACACAAAATGAATACACCAACAATATTTAAGTCGGCATCTGTCTTGTACATAATGGAAAAAGGTGCGCTTGCCAAAGCAGCTGATATATTAAATAAAAATAAGCATTTAATAGTAATTACCGATGAAAATGTAGCGAAATTGTGCTTACCTGTTTTTAAAGC
>CAZGWS010000206.1:0-5549 GCA_964528805.1 uncultured Lentimicrobiaceae bacterium
AAATATAATGTAAGCAAGACTAAATTATTGTTTTTTGTAACTGTTATAATATTTATTTAACAACATCTGCGCAATTTCGTATGGGTTTACAGTTTCTTCAACATGCTTGGGGTTGAGTATTTTGTTGCGATAGTTTTCCATTAAACTGCTTATCAACTGTTGATTATAAAATTTTGTTTTGAGGCTATCTTCAATAGTATCGGTTAAGATATTAAGAGATTGTTTTCGTCGGTTTTTATCAAAATATCCGTTAGCTTTTGTTAGAGTTACAAAATTATTAATTTCATTAAAAGTATCGTCAATGCCAACGTTGGCAATTGCAGAAGCTGTTAACACATCTGGAATCCAGCCATTTGCTAATGCCGGAAACAAATGAAGCGCATTTTTATATTCTGAGGCTGCAAGTTTTGCTTTAGTGATATTATCTCCATCGGCTTTGTTAACAACAATTAAATCAGCCATTTCGATGATGCCGCGCTTAATTCCTTGAAGTTCATCGCCTCCGCCGGCAAGCATTAGTAATAGAAAAAAATCGACTAATTGCGATACCGCCGTTTCAGATTGCCCTACACCTACTGTTTCAATCATTATTATGTTGTATCCGGCTGCTTCACAAAGTATAAGAGCCTCACGCGTTGCTTGCGCAACTCCTCCGAGTGTACCTTTGCTTGCTGATGGACGGATAAAGGCATTATCGTTATTGCTTAATGTTTCCATTCGTGTTTTGTCACCCAATATACTGCCCTTAGTACGAGTGCTACTGGGGTCAACTGCTAACACGGCTACTTTTTTACCTTTGTTTATAAGGTAGAGTCCAAACGTTTCAATAAAAGTACTTTTTCCCACTCCCGGAACACCGGTAATTCCAATACGTATTGAGTCTCCGGAGTGTGGCAAACAAAGTTGAATAAGTTTCTGTGCTTCAGTCCTGTCACTTGGCAATGCACTTTCAATTAATGTTATACCTCTGCTAAGGAAGGTTCTGCTGCCATGTAAAATTCTATTATAAATTTCATCAACCGTAATCTTGCTTTTTTTAAAACCTGATATTTTATCTACTACATTTGGGTTTATTTGTGAAGGCTGCTCAATACCACGTTGTACGTTTAAGGCCGAATTTGTATTATTTTTTTCTTTTTTTGGCATTATAAAACAGGCTTCTTAAAAAGAATAGTTCATATTATCTTAAATCTGCAAACATCTTTTAATAGCACGTCATTATTGATAGTGCTTGAAAAAACCTATTCACCATAACTTTGGCTACGCTTGTGTTGCTTTTTTCTGTACTTTACCAATACTGGCGCACTCTTTGCCTTTTTGTTACAAACATGCTTGCGGATTTAAGGTATTACAAAAGTAGTTAATTATTAATAGATAATTTGGCTAAATAGAATTTGGGATTGAAAATGAATCCTAATTTATTTGCTTTAAAGCATCAACTACTGTTTTAACCGGTAGTCCACATGTTTTGTTACGGCAAATATAAATTAACGTTTGGTCTTCAACAAGCCTGCCTTCCAGCAGAGGTAGATTTTCTGAAGTGCCTCCTAAGAAAAACGACGTAGGCAGGTAGTGCAATTGTATTGTAGTATTCATTTTAATGGCATCATCACCCATTATTGCAACTTCAAAGGGCTCGTAACTTAATGTGCCAAGCAATATTGCCCAATTTGCATAATACGGCCCTGCCTTTTTAACATTTTTAATAACATTATTAAGCATTTGTTTCGACATAGCTATGTATTTTTCATCATCGTAATAATGCCCCAATCTTAGCAATACATTTGCCATTACTGAATTTGATGATGGAATCACATTGTCGGTGAGTTCAAACTTTCGTGCAATTAAACTCTCTGAAACATCTGAAGTATAATAGAACATCCCTGTTTTTTTATCACGAAAGTGCTCAATGCAATAATCAGTTAATTTCTTGCTAATTATTAACCAGTGTTTATCAAAGGTAACGGAGTAAATATCAGCGCATGCTTGTGCAAATAATGCATAATCATCATGAAAAGCTGCTATTGAGGCTTTTCCGTTCATGTAGTTTCTTAACATGGCACCATCATTTCTCAACATATTTGATTCAATAAATGTTGCACATTTTAAGGCAGCTTGTAAATAGTTATCATCACCTAAAGCCGTGGCAGCATCAACATATGCTGTAATCATCAAAGCATTCCATGAAGTTAATATTTTATTGTCTGTACTCGGTCGTTCTCGCATTTCACGAAAATTAAGCAACTTAGCATCTGCTTTTTTTAAAAATAAATTTAACTGTTTTAAGCTTATGCCATGCTGTTGGGCATACGTTAGCTTTGTATTTTTTGGAAGCAGTATATTATTACCATGTTCCCAATTTCCAGCCTTGGATATCTGATAATAATCAGAAACTAATTTTGCCGAATCATCATTAACAATTTGATTAAACTGGTCGGCAGTCCACACATAGTATTTGCCCTCAACACCTTCACTATCAGCATTTAGTGATGAATAAAAAGCACCATCAGTATTTGTGAGCTCCCGTTGAACAAACTTTAATGTTTGTATAATAATTTCTTTATACCGTTCGCTTTTAGTAATTTTGTACGCATTAGCATACAGAGTTACAAGCTGTGCATTATCGTACAACATTTTCTCAAAATGAGGAACTTTCCAATCGGCATCAGTTGAATATCTGGCAAAACCACCACCAATTTGGTCATAAATCCCACCTTTTGCCATTGCATCAAGAGCAGTTACAGTTGCATCAAGGGCATTATTATCTTTGGTAAGATAATTGTATTGCAGTATAAATTCCCAGGCAACAGGTATAGGAAATTTAGGAACTCTGTTAAATCCGCCTTTTTTAAAATCAATTTGCGATTTCCACTGAAAATATAAATTATTGTAATCTTTGCTTTCAAATTTTGCATGTGTGGGTGCAAAAGTATTTGACAATGAAGACTTCTGAATTGCTTTCGATAGCTTATTAGCATAGTCAATAAGTTTACCTTTATCAGTTTTATACATGTTGCTAATTTTTGTCAACACATCCATCCATTGGTTTTTGTTAAAATATGTGCCTGCAAAAAAAGGTTTTCCATCCGGTAGTGCAAAGGCATTCAACGGCCAACCCCCTTGTCCGTTTATCAGCTGTGCAGCATCCATGTATATACGATCGATGTCGGGTCGTTCTTCTCTGTCAACTTTTACACAAACGAAGTTCTCATTCATAAACGCAGCAACTTCTTCGTTTGAAAAACTTTCGCGTTCCATAACGTGGCACCAATGGCATGCTGCATAACCAATACTTATTATAAGTGGTTTATCTTCATCTTTTGCCATCTGCAAAGCCTCTTCTCCCCACTCTTGCCAATGCACAGGGTTGTTTGCATGCTGCTGCAAATAAGGGCTTGAAGAATATTTTAATTTATTCATATGCTTGTCGTTTTTATCAAGATGCGTATCCTGACTGCTGCACGAACCGGTACTAACTAAAATAGAAAATATAAAAAGGATAACTTTCATATTGTAGTTGATTGTGTGTAATTATAATTCTATTAATGATTTTGTGCTCGAGCCAAGCCAAATCTACGTAGCATATCCATCACTAAGCATGAGGAAGATGGTTTACCATCACGTTTTTTTGCTTTTTGAAGATGCGCACCATAGCTCTGCCCAAGAAAAAATGCACTTACCATAAAAATATAAGTGTACCATGCAAAACCTATGGACACCAATATTCTAACAGCAATAATAAAAGGAACCGGAATATGTATTGCAAGTGCCCATTGTAGCGAAAACTTTTTTACATTGGCACGCCAGTATCCAAAAGGAATATTAAAAATAAAAACGGACAGGCTTACAATTATTAGTTTTGTTATCATTAGTTATTAAAAAAATATACTTTTCAATTATGCAAAACTAATTAAATACTCAAACCGTAGTTTGTAAATATTTGTAATTTTGTACATAAAAAACTGTGATGTTAAAAAGTTTGCCGAGAAGTATTGATTATGATGATTATAAGATGATTGCCATTGTTAGTCATTTAAGAGATTATACTATTGGCTACCACATTAATACTAATTTGGAGCTTGATTTGGCAAAGTTTGATAACATTGTTGTTGCTGCCGGCTTTAAAAAGGACCATAGTTTTTCGTGGTATTTTTTTAAAGATGAAGGGAGCGAAACTATCTATTATTTAATAGGTAACAAATGTGAGAACGGTAATCTTTTGAAATCTCAAAAAGCAGTTGATTATTTACTGGTTATTAAAAATTCCATACATGGCGATGTGGTAAAGATTGCATTAAATAAATTAAGGAAAGTTAAAAATATTGTGGCAGTGTTTGAACTAAACATGCTTGAGTATAAATATATGGATGACTTAATAGAAGCTATTGAAATGCACGAATTAGAAAATATGTAAAATAAATACACTTCTTAAATCGTTGTTTATAAATATGAAGCTACTTGATAACATACAGCAATACATACAGTATTACGATGAATTACAATTAAAGGACAAACTCAAGTTTATTGGGAAAAGAATTGGTTATAAATTTGTCTCTTATGCGGTTATAATGGTTATACTTATAAGTGATAAAAAAATCCCATTAAAAGTAAGACTTGTATTTGTTGCAGCTTTGGGATATTTAATTTTACCTACAGATTTAATTGCTGATTTTCTTCCGGTGATAGGCTTTACAGATGATATTGCTTTTTTAACATATGCCATAAGCAACGCTCGTGAGTATATAACTCCTGATGTTACCCATAAAGCAAAACAGAAGTTGGGACACTGGTTTGGCACAGAGAAAGAAGAAACAGAAGTTGTTGAGGATAATGTTTAAAGCAACAAAATCTTCAAATTAAAGTGAAGAGGTAAACTGCTTTAAAAACCTAATGTCATTTTCAAAAAATAATCGCAGGTCGTTTATTTGATATTTAAGCATTGTAATACGCTCAATTCCCATACCAAAAGCAAACCCTGTATATTTTTTATTATCAATACCGCAGGCATCCAGCACATTGGGGTCAACCATGCCACAACCTAATATTTCAACCCACCCACTATATTTGCAAATATTGCATCCTTTTCCGCCACATATATTACACGATATATCCATTTCTGCCGAAGGTTCGGTGAAGGGGAAATACGAAGGCCTAAATCTTATTTTTGTGTGCTCACCAAAAAGCTCTTTCGCAAAGTAAAACAGGGTTTGTTTTAAATCGGCAAACGAAACATCAGTGTCAACATACAAGCCTTCAACCTGATGGAAAATACAATGAGCTCGTGCCGAAATTGCTTCATTACGAAACACACGACCTGGAGAAATTGTACGTATGGGAGGGGTATTGTTTTGCATAACCCTTACCTGCACTGAGGATGTGTGTGTGCGAAGTGCAATATCCGGATCTTTCTCGATAAAAAAAGTGTCTTGCATGTCGCGGGCAGGGTGATCAGCAGGAAAGTTTAATGCCGAGAAATTATGAAAGTCATCCTCAATTTCGGGACCTTCCGAAACCGTAAAACCAATACGTGTAAAAATATCAATTATGTC
>CAZGWS010000207.1:0-2942 GCA_964528805.1 uncultured Lentimicrobiaceae bacterium
TAAAAAATATTTTCTAACAAACGCATTGCAGTGAGAGGTACGCATTGCAAATGCGTACTAGTGTGGACAAATATTTCGCCTTATTTTACAAAAAGCATAAATGCAAATAATTATTATTAGCTTTGCATGTCGGCTTTGAGCATCGTACTTTCTCTCTACTTGCAAAATAGAAATTTGTTTGAAGCCGGCTTTTTAACAAAAATAGTTATGAACTCAAATAAATTATATCCTTATTTTTTAGTATTTGTGCAGTTTAGTTGCTTAATATTTGTAGCAATAACAGCACCTGTTATTTCTAATAATGTGGGTGGGTTGCTTACCGAGAGCGTTGGTATTTTTTTGGCCGCACATGCTATTTATGTTGTTAAAATTGGCAATGTTAATATTGCGCCTATAGTAAAACAAAATGCAAAATTGATAACCTCCGGTCCTTACAGAATAATTAGACACCCCATGTATATTGCACAAATTATTGCAATTTTACCACTTGTTATTGATTATTTTTCGTGGTATCGACTGGCAGCACTTTTTATTTTATTAATTGATTTATTGGTTAAGATTGAATACGAAGAAAAACAATTAGTTGCTCATTTTCCTGAATATACTGAATATCAGAAAAAAACTAAAAAGATTATTCCGGCGATATATTAATTATCAAACCATAAATTCGCAAGCATGTTTGTAATAAAAAGTTGAAGAGTGCGTCAGAATTGGTAAAGTGCAGAAAATAACGATGTAGCTTTGCCATACCTTAAAGTGAAATTTTGTCAGTTATTTGTATGCAATAGTGCTAATCCTGCGTTGGCATATAGTTTGATAGAAAAGATGCAGACAAAACATACCGGATATGACAATACAAAATATAAATTCCTATGATGAAATGCTGTCTTTCTTAGTAGATGGCACTCGTAACTATGTACTCTTATATAAAAAAGGATCAGACATAAGCGAATGCAGCTATAAAAACATCCAAAATATTGTTGATGAGGGTGTTGCAGTTAATATTGCTGCTGCCGATGTTGCCCATGTTAAAGACATTCATCTAAAATATAATGTTAAGTCGGTACCAACACTATTAGTCTTCCATGGTAATGAATTTGAAAAGACTGTGGCTGGCTGTAATGATGATGGTTATTATAAATCGCTCTTCAAGAGTGCTCTTTTTTCTGCCAAAGCCACCAACAACGAAAAGTCACAGAAACGAGTAACTGTTTACTCAACTCCTACCTGCAGCTGGTGTACTACTTTAAAAACACATTTGAAAAAAAATGGAGTCCGATTTACAGATATTGACGTGTCGAAAGATCAAAAAGCTGCCGAAGCAATGACAAGAAGAAGCGGACAACAGGGTGTGCCCCAAACTGATATTGGAGGAGAAATGATTGTTGGATTTGATAAAAATAGAATTAACGCCCTGCTGGGGATATAAAATTAAATATAAATAATAATATTAAAAATAAATTAAAATGAAAGAATTGCAACCGTTAAACGAGAATGTGTTATTAGACATAACAGAAGATAAAGCTGAGCAAAAAACTACAACAGGAATAATTCTTCCTGATTCAGCAAAAGAGAAACCACAATACGCTAAAGTAGTCGCCATTGGCAATATTGAAAATGCAGGTATCGCTGTTGGCGATGTTGTTTTTTACAAAAAATTCTCAGGTACCGAGTTCGAATTTGAAGATAGTAAATATCTAATGGTTCCTTATGCTGATTTATTAGCAAAAATTGTAGAAACCGAGGAAATATAGAGTTATAAAAACTAACTAACAAGCTAAAAAAACTGCTTTATTCATTTAAGGCAGTTTTTTTTGTTTTCCGATTATACTAATATAAGCCTCGCCCATTTTATCAACAATATCACCTGCTATTAATGCTTCACAGCCATTTTCACTAGCCGCAATATCGCCGGCAAGTCCGTGCAAATAAACTCCCAATACTGCGGCAACACCTGATGTGTATCCCATCGCTAAAAGTCCTGTTATTACACCGGTTAACACATCGCCACTTCCTGCTGTTGCCATTCCGGGGTTGCCCGTTGAATTAAAATAACAGTTTCCATCTGGGAAACACACACTCGTGTTAGCCCCTTTTAAGACAATATAAATTCCATGTTTCTGCGCCAAATTACGCTGTTTCTCCAACCTCTCAAAATCATCATGCCAACTTCCGGCAAGGCGTTCAAACTCTTTTGGATGTGGAGTAAGTATAGTCCCCTCCGGTAAAAATGCAAGCCATGTTGGGTTTAAAGATAGTATATTTAGAGCATCAGCATCAACTACCATCGGAGCTACACTGTTTTGTATCAGCTTTTTAAATGCCAGCTGCGTTTTATGCGCAGTACCCAGTCCGGGACCAATGCCAATAGCACTAAACAAACTAATATCAGGTGTTTCCGAAAAATAATCTTCAGCACCGTCAACGCTTATCATAGCCTCTGGCAGGGCGGTTTGCAATATTGCAACTCCGGCTTTAGGAACGTGAGTATGTAGTAACCCAACTCCCGTCCTCAGGCATGCCTTCGACGCAAGTATGGCAGCACCCATTTTTCCATAGCTTCCGGCAATAATCATTGCATGACCGTAAATACCTTTGTGTGAAAACTTTGCACGCCCTTTAATTGATGGTATGATGTCATCTTTAATTACAAAATAATTTTTTGTAAAAGCTGAATTAATATAATCAGCACTCAAGCCAATGTTAATTATCTCCCAATTACCAACATATATTTCGTTCTCAGGCAATAAAAATGCCAGTTTTGGAAACTGAAACGAAAAAGTGTAATCTGCATTAATAATTTTATTGGTTTTTTCTGCTGATGTTACATCGGCAAACAAACCCGTAGGAACATCAACAGAAATTGTAATGGCACTATTATCATTAATAATACCAATAACTTCAGCAATAAACCCCGTTACAGGTCGTGTTAGTCCTGACCC
>CAZGWS010000207.1:3042-5542 GCA_964528805.1 uncultured Lentimicrobiaceae bacterium
CACTTTCTATTAAACGATTAAACAGCTCACCTGCCGCCCGTTCCATTAGGTCAACTGAAGCAATTGGCTCATTTTTAATGGTATAAGCATCAGCTTCACGAATATTATCTACAGAAAAAACTTTCATTATCTGTTGCCATACATACTATCGTAGTACTTTTGGTAATTTCCGGAAGTAACGTTATCAAGCCACTCCTGATTTGCCAAATACCAGTCGATAGTACGATTAATACCTTCTTCAAACTGCAACGACGGCTTCCAACCTAACTCTTTTTGCAATTTCGATGAGTCGATTGCATAGCGGAGGTCATGACCGGCTCTATCTGTTACAAAAGTTATTAATTTCTCCGAAGTCCCCTCTTCACGATCCAGTTTCTCATCCATAACTTTACAAAACAGCTTTATCAAATCAATGTTGGTCCACTCGTTATGGCCACCAATATTAAAAGTCTCGCCATCAGCACCATTATGATAAATTACATCAATTGCTGCTGCATGATCTTTAACATATAGCCAATCGCGTATGTTTTTACCTTCACCATAAACAGGTAGGGGCTTATTATTACGTATATTATTCAAAAACAACGGTATAAGCTTTTCAGGAAACTGGTTTGGTCCGTAATTATTTGAGCAGTTGGATATGATAATTGGCAATCCGTAAGTATCGTGATAGGCTCGTACAAGATGATCGGAACTAGCCTTTGAAGCTGAATATGGACTATGAGGATCATATGCGGTATCTTCGTAAAAGAACCCCTCATTACCGAGTGAACCGTAAACCTCGTCGGTAGAAACATGATAGAAACGCTTGCCCTCGTAGTTATCTTTCCAAATATGACGTGCGGCGTTCAGCAAATTAACAGTCCCAACAATGTTAGTCATGATAAACTCCATCGGATGTTCAATAGATCTGTCAACATGCGACTCGGCAGCAAGATGTATCACCCCATCAAATTGATGCTTAATAAAAAGCTCCATTATAAAATCGCCATCAACAATATCGCCCAAAATAAATTCATAGTTAGGTTTTTTGTCAATGTCCTTTAAGTTTTCCAGATTACCTGCATAGGTGAGTTTATCCAGATTATAAATCTGATAATCAGGGTATTTATTTACAAATAGGCGTGCCACATGCGATCCAATAAATCCGGCAGCACCGGTGATTAGTATTTTTTTCATATTATTTTACTATTAATAAAGTTTGTGTATTCTATGATAGTGATGTGTTACCTGTTTTTTTTACAGGCAAGCTCCCACTTCCAGGCTGAGAGGGTCATCTCATCTATTCCCTTTTCTGCTTTCCACCCCAGTTCTTTATTTGAGAAATCAGGATTTGCCCATACTTTGGTGATGTCGCCCTCACGACGGTCAACAATTTTATAATTTAGCTTAACTCCTGTAACTTCCTCAAACGAGTTAATAACTTCAAGTACCGAATACCCATTTCCGGTACCAAGATTAAAGACCTCAAAATTCTTTTTCATATTGCTGTTAATCATCCTGTCAACAGCAATAACGTGTGCTTTGGCAAGGTCAACAACATGAATATAATCGCGTATGGCAGTACCGTCAGGCGTATCGTAAGTGTCGCCAAATACGCTAAGCTGCTCACGCAAACCAATAGCTGTTTGTGTAATAAACGGAACAAGATTATTAGGAACGCCAAGCGGTAGTTCGCCAATTAAAGCGGTTTTGTGAGCACCTATGGGATTAAAATAGCGCAAGGCAATTGCATGCAGGTCAGTTACTTTTATAGTGTCTCGCAATATTTCCTCCGAAATTTGTTTAGTGTTTCCGTAGGGCGATTCAGCAACTTTAATCGGAGCTGTTTCTGAAACCGGCAGCTCATCAGGCTGTCCGTAAACAGTACACGACGATGAAAATACAATGTTAGACACATCATTATCTTTCATACCCTGCAGTATATTTATTAGCGAATCAAGGTTGTTGCGGTAATATTTCAGTGGTTCTTTAACCGACTCGCCCACAGCCTTGTAAGCAGCAAAATGAATAACCCCGGCAATATCGCTGTTACGCTTAAAAAAGTCGGCGGTAAGCTGCCTGTCGGTTAAATCAAATACTTCCAGTTTAGGCTTTGTACCGGTAATTTGACCAATTTTATCAGCAATCTCTGCCGTAGAATTACTCAGATTGTCAACAATAACAACCTCATGTCCCTTATTTTGCAGCTCGACAACCGTGTGCGAACCAATGTAGCCGGTACCCCCTGTAACTAATATTTTCATGTGCTTTTGAGTTTTTTTAACGACTATAAAAATATAGAAAATATCCATTCGTCAGTAATTATACCAAAATAAATATAAAATAATGATAATGCCAATTTATTTATTGCGGGTGGCTTAACGGGCTTTCCGCTTGTAGTTGTTTCATACCGCATGTGTTTTTGTAAGTAGTGCGTGTGCTTCCTTGCGTCAGCATCCGCCAACTAACAAAAACTACTACGGTATTTCAACAATCTACCGCTATAATCCCTGCCACA
>CAZGWS010000208.1:0-5528 GCA_964528805.1 uncultured Lentimicrobiaceae bacterium
CTTACAAAAAACAGCCGGCATGAAACAACTACAAACGGAAAGCGCAGTTAGCTGCCGGAATGATAATGCAGGCAGGTTAGCCACCCAACAACAAAATAAAATAGTAACAGTGATAATGTTCTATATTTTAGTTTTGGCTAATGTGCGCTTTAACAGTGTTGTGTAGATTGGCTCGTTACCGAGTTGTGCTGTTATAACTGAGGCTGTAACCGTTGTAATTATTAGGGGTAGTATTAGTTCATAGTTGGATGTCATTTCTATGGATAGTACCAGGCCCGTTAGTGGGGCACGAACTGTTGACGCAAAAATGCCTGCCATACCTGCAACGGCATAAACGCCGGGGTTAAGTACAAGACCGGGAAAATAGTGTTGCATAACGCTGCCGTAGAGCATGCCGAAAATTACGCCAATGGCGAGCATGGGTGCAAAAATACCGCCGGGTACACCGGAGCCATAACTAAATAGTGTTAAAAGCATCCTGCTGACAAACAAAATAAATAAAAAATATAATGTGTATGATTTATCAAGGACTTGTGATATGGTACTATAACCGCCACCTATCATTTCGGGAAAGCTAATGCCTACTGCTGCAATAATGATCCCCACGGCTATTCCGGTGATAATCATAGATTTTTTTGACATGAGGCTAAAAAAATTGAGTGATACAATAAGCAGTTTATTGAATGCATAGCCTATAAGGCTGAAACACATACCAAGTAATAAAAATAGCCAAAGACCGGTTAAAATAGGTCGTGGAAAGACCGTCATTCTTATTATTGGATTAGCACCGGCGATAGCTCTTACCATAAAATCGGCAGTACCTGAGGCGATCATTATAGCGGCAACGGAGTAGAAACTATATTTAAAATGACTGTGCATTTCTTCAGTTACAAAGATAATACCTGCAAAAGGAGCATTAAAGGCACTTGCAAGGCCTGCGGCAGCACCTGCTGATACAAGGGGATTTGTTTTACCTTCTGATTGTTTAAAGATATCTTTAGTCATTTTACCAAGATTGGCACCAATTTGTATGGTTGGACCCTCACGACCAAGTAACAGTCCGCTTCCCAATGAAAACAATGAGGCAATGAATTTTATTGGCAGTACTCGTTGCCAGCGCATTGGACGTATCTCATCCAATGCTCCTTCAATTTCCTGAACACCACTTCCTCCAGCTTCGGGAGCATATTTTTTAACCAATAATAGTGAAACAACTACGCCAATTACTGCAAATAGAAATGGCCATATCCAACTTGCCACACCAAATTTACCTGCTTCGGAGTATAGCTGATCGCGATAATCGCTTATGTGCGAGAGCACCAGCCTAAATATACCTCCGGCACCTCCGGCGAGGATTCCTACAACAAATGCGAAAAATATTAATTTAAAATTTTTTGTGTCAGCATCAACAAAACGTTGATCTTTATTCCACGCTTTTTCATTCTTACTTTTTGATGTATTCATCAAGTATTTTTTATTCAAATATTACAATAAC
Source organism: uncultured Lentimicrobiaceae bacterium (assembly GCA_964528805.1). Lineage (GTDB taxonomy): Bacteria > Bacteroidota > Bacteroidia > Bacteroidales > F082. Next base: position 1,496 of record CAZGWS010000208.1, read on the forward strand.
TACAGATTAAATGTTTACATCTTAAATCAGCAACCATCTTCTACTACAAATCCAAATGGCACGTCATCACTGGTCAGTACTCGAAAAAACCTACTCACCGTATCAAGTGATGGGTTTGCGTTGCTTTTTTCTGCGCTTTGCCAATCCTGATGCACCCTTCGACTTTTAGCTGCGAACATAATTGCGGATTAAGGTTACACAAAAGTAATTAAATATTTAACAAGGCACAAGTATGGGGTTATGTTATACTTTAAACATGCAGTATCACCAAAAAAGCAGAATAACCAACTATGAAGATTAATACCATTAGTTCTTGTTTAAATTTGTAATTTTGCGCATATATTAATGTAATTACAGCTCACCAATATGGAAAAGTTTAATGCTAAACAATATGCATCCAAAGATTTGGAAAAGGAGTCGAAATATTTAAACTTGCTTGCCGAGAGATTCCCAAATGTACAATCAGCCAGTACTGAGATTATCAATCTGGAGGCTATATTAAATTTACCTAAGGGAACTGAGCATTTTCTTTCCGACATCCATGGCGAGTACGAAACATTTAGTCATGTGCTTGCTAACGCATCCGGTGTTGTAGTACGTAAAATTGAAGAGGTTTTTGGCAAAACACTACGTAAAAAGGAGAAAACGCTATTGGCTACCTTAATTTATTATCCTAAGGAGAAGCTCGAAATAATTCATAAAGACGAAGACGATATTGGCGACTGGTATGCCATAACATTGCAGCGTTTAGCTCAAGTAGCACGTGCTGCTGCCTCAAAATATACACGATCGAAGGTGCGTAAAGCCATGCCGAAAAACTTCGATTACATTATAGATGAGCTACTTAACGAAAGCGGGGAGGATAAAGAAGCATATTTTGAAAGTATTATTAACTCGATAATTAATATAGACCGCAGTGATGTATTTATTATTGCACTTTGTGAGTTTATACAAAGACTACTGGTTGACAGGTTACATATAATTGGTGATATTTTTGACAGGGGACCTTATCCTGAAAAGGTGATGGACAGACTTATTAGCTACCATGCTGTTGACATACAATGGGGAAACCACGATATATTATGGATGGGAGCAGCGGCAGGGAATCTTGCCTTAATAGCTAATGTTATACGAATTTCATTACGTTATAACAACCTCGACACACTTGAAGATGCTTATGGTATAAATATGTTACCATTGGCACGCTTTGCAATGAAGCAATACCAAAACGACACCTGTGATCAATTTCAAATAAAAGGTAAAGCGCTACATGCAGACGTTAACCTTCTCAAACAAATGCAAAAAGCCATTTCGATTATACAGTTTAAGCTTGAAGGGCAGACGGTTATCAGAAACGCTAATTACAAAATGAATGACAGGTTGGTTTTTGATAATATTGATTTAAAAAAAGGAACTACTTTAATTAATGGAAAAACTCACAAACTGCTTGACGCTAATTTACCTACTATTATTGATGATGACAGATACAAATTAAGTGATGATGAGCAGATAGTTATAGAGCAGCTAAAGTCGAGTTTTATGAATAGTCGACGTCTTCAAAAACATATTGATTTTATTTTTACCAAAGGAAGTATGTACCTTACATATAACTCAAATTTATTGTACCATGGATGCATCCCCATGAGTAATGACGGCAGATTTGAGAAATTTGAAATAGAAGGTAAGCGTTTTTCGGGTAAATTGTTATGCGATTACTTTGACAGAGTTGCTCGTAAAGCTTATTTTAACAGAAATTTAAAGCAAGAACAAAATACTTCGCTGGATTACATGTGGTATTTGTGGTGCGGGCCCATGTCGCCTTTGTTTGGCAAAATGAAAATGGCAACTTTTGAAAGATATTTTATTGAAGATAAAGAAACACATGCCGAAGGCAGAAATGCTTATTACACATTAGCCTTTAACGATGAAAAATATTGTAATAAAATATTAGTTGAATTTCGTTTAAATCCCAGTACATCGCATATTGTAAACGGACATGTACCGGTAAGGGTTAAAAAAGGTGAAAGCCCCATAAAGGCAAATGGAAAACTATTTGTTATTGACGGTGGTATGTCAATACCATATCAGCAGGTTACAGGAGTATCAGGATACACATTGATTTATAATTCATATGGACTGGTATTAGTTGAACATAATGAGTTTGAGTCGAAGTCGATGGCCATTAAACAAGAAAAGGACATTATCTCAAAGCGTATATTTATTGAAACTACGGCAGAAAGAAAAAATGTAGGAGATACCGATATAGGTGTAGTCCTCAGGGTTCAAATAAACGACTTAAAAATGCTGTTGGCTGCTTTCCGCAAAGGCTTAATTAAGGAAAAACGTTAATGTCGATAATGAAAGGTTTGGTTTGAAAAGAGTGATGAAATTTGGAGGAGCATTGTTAAGCAATGTCTCTGATATTAATAGGGTAATAAGCATTATTGATGAGTTTAATTGCGAACCTATAGTTGTGGTGGTTTCGGCACTTGGTAAAATAACTAATGCTCTTGAACAATTGGTATTACTTTCGCAAAGTAGTAATGATATTGCTGTAGAATTTTTCAAAATTAAACAATATCATATTAATATTGCCCAACAGCTCATGCCCAAATTACCTGAGGAGTTAAGTAGTGATTTGGATACAATTTTTGAAGAGCTTTGGGACATGCTGACTGCTGATTACACAAGCACATACGAAGCTTATGATAGTATTGTTTCAATTGGCGAAGATCTTTCAAGCCTTATTATTTATCATTATTTAAGATTCTCAGGACTCAACGTGAGATTAATTAGTGCTAAAAGCTTAATTGTTACCGATGATAACTTTACAGATGCGTCAGTTGATTGGCGATACACTTCAAAAACTATAAAATCAAGATTACTTCCTGCTATAATGAATAACGAAATTGTAGTAACACAAGGTTTTACTGGAGCTGATAAAAATGGCAGGTCAACTACTTTAGGCAGAGAAGGGTCCGATTTTACTGCTGCTATAATTGGCAATGCCCTTGATGCTAATGAAGTAACAATTTGGAAAAATGTTCCCGGACTTATGAATGCTGACCCGGCAAGATTTAAAGATGCTGTTAAGATTAGTCATTTATCATACTACGAAGCTATAGAGCTTGCTTATTACGGAGCTTCTGTAGTCCATCCAAAGACAATACAGCCATTAAAACAAAAAGATATTCCCCTTTATATCAGATCGTTTTATGATGTGTCTTTATCTCCTACATCAATTACAAATGATATCAGCAACGATGAGAATATACCATGCATAATAGTAAAAGATAAACAAGTTTTGTTGTCGATAGCCAGCGTTAATTTATCGTTTATTGCCGAAGATAATCTAAAAAATATATTTGATTCATTTAGCAGGAATAAAATTCACATTAACTTAATGCAGAATTCTGCTGTTAGTTTTTCGGTTTGTTTTAATGAGGACTTATCTAAACTTTACGCTTTGTATAACGAGCTGAAAGGCGATTTTAATTTAAAATATAACACAGGATTACAACTTATTACCATAAGGCATTATAACGATAAGCTTATGAATAAATTACAGAGAAACAAGAAAGTTTATTTATTTCAGAAAAGTCGTATAAACGTACAGTTTTTAATTAAGGAATTACCTTTTAGTTCAGATATTTTAGGTGATAAAAACGATAAATAGGGTCTGCTGAGAAAGTCTGATATATACCGTATTTTAGGCGGAAAGGCGAAGATGTATCTTTATACTTCGAGCCGCAGCCAACGAAGAAGACGGTATGTAGCAGGCTAACAATCAGATATAGATATTGATGCTAATAATAACTATTAAAGAAGTTCCACAGCTGTTAATTACTATAGATGCAAGGCTTTTGCAGCAATCTTTTTAAAAACCTTGCATTTTTTATATTTAGCAGTAAAATAATATGCTATTAACGTGTGTGTTATGTGTTTCTCAGCAGACCCTAAATAGTATTAGAGATGTGCCCCGATTAGTTATTTAGAGTCAGCATAAAAACGCATATAATATATATTGTCAATA
>CAZGWS010000209.1:0-3102 GCA_964528805.1 uncultured Lentimicrobiaceae bacterium
AAGTCAACTCGCGACCCAAACCTGATAATGCCGAATTGCTCACCCTGTTCAACAACATCGTTTACTGTGGCATAGCTAATAATTCTACGAGCCATAACTCCGGCAATCTGTCTGATAAGCACGGCATCTCCTGTATTTTTTTCAAGTACGATTGAATTTCTTTCGTTATCGATAGATGATTTTGGGTTGTATGCGGCTAGGTATCTTCCTTTGTGGTATTTTGTATAAATAACTTTTCCACTAAACGGATACCAATTTACATGAATATTAAATGGAGACATGAAAACAGAAATCATAATCCTTTTATCGTTAAAAAACTCGGTTTCAATAACTTCCTCAATTGTAACGACTTTACCATCAGCAGATGAGATAATGTTATTAGCATCAATATTTACAATCCTGTCAGGAACACGAAAAAAGCTTACTGTCCAAACGAAAACCAAAAAAAAGACAAGAAACAACAAATTGCGTAATGTATTATTTGGGATAAAATGCCACGTTATAAGCGATAATAGTGAAAGTATAATAAATGTAACGAGAATTATTTTATATCCTTCTTTGTGAAGACTCATAATTAAAACAAATTAATAAATACAAAAACCATTGGTGTTGCAAAAATAACTGCATCAAATCTGTCGAGTACACCTCCATGCCCCGGAAATATTCTTCCAGAATCTTTTACGCCTGCATTACGTTTTAGTAGCGACTCAACTAAGTCGCCAAGAGTACCGCTAATTACAATCATGATAGATAGCATCAACCACTCAATAACGTTGAGCTGGGTAATAAATATTGAAAGAATGAAGGCGGCGATTAATGCAAATACCAAACCTCCTATGCTGCCTTCCCATGTTTTTTTTGGCGAAATACGCTCCATCAGTTTATGCTTTCCAATCATGCTTCCAGTTAAATAAGCAAATACATCGCTGGTCCAAATAAGTACAAACATTCCAATTAATATTCCCGGTCGTGCTTTGTCAATAGCTCCTGTATAAAATAGTGAACTCATTAATCCAAAAGGTACGGCAATGTAAAAATAACCTGTTAACAATGATGAAATATTTTTCCACTGGGGATTATTTCTGTATAGTTCAATGGCAATTTGAACAAATAAAATAACAAAAATAATTGCAGAAAATCTAACGTCAACATAACCTAATCCCGATAAACCTATTATGAAATAGATTAGCATTCCAAAAAAATAATACTCGGCTGTTGGTTTTGAAGATAAAGTGTTTGCTAAGCCGGCAAGTTTGAAGAATTCTTTTAATCCGATGAAACAAAAAAAAGAAAATACCAAAAGAAAAACCAATGGGTTAATAAGTATTGACCCGATAACAATTATCAGGAAAATAATTCCTGTTAAAGACCTAATGTAAATATCTTTCAAATTACTATTGTTATAATTATGGCGAAATTTGGTGCAAAGCTAATAAAATGATTGTAACAGAATAATTAATGATAAATTTGTGAAATTATGCTGTTATATATCATCAATCATAAGAACGTATAAATTTTTTGAGCCATGCGCTCCCATTACCAGAGTTTTTTCAATATCAGCAGTACGACTTGGTCCGGTAATTACTGTAATTTGTGATGGGAAGTTATTTAAATATTTTTTTTTAATTCCCGTTAGTGCGTCCTTTAGCTCAGGAACAACCTGAGTAGCTTTTGCAATTATGATAAGTATTTCGGGAAATACAAATATTTGCCTTCCCCAGCCCAACCCGGATGATACCATCACACTACCAAATCGTGAGATAAGAAAATCGCAAGTAGCAATGCCAACGTTAACCGATATAAATTCCTCGTTAGTACTAATAGTTTTAATATCAATCTTTTCAAGTGCATCCGACATAAGTTTATCAGCACAAAAAACATTATCCCAATGTTTTTGTTCAATTAGTGCGGCAAGTTTATTTATAACATCTTTTTCGTTGGCGCAATAAACAAATGTTCCTCCGTTTTCGTTAAGTTTAATAGCAAATTGAACTTCCGGAATTTCTTTCTGATTAACAAAAACGGGGCTTGAGAAATCAGTATCTTTAAAAGGGTTATCAAGTTTATTGAGGAGTGCATTACGCACATTCTTAAGAATTTTTTCTCTACTTGTACTTTCCTCCATAATTTTTATTATTCTTAGGAATTAACAGTATCCTTTTTTTTACGTATAACTTTTTTACGAGGTTTTTTACTTTCCATCTCTTCAAGTAAGTTTGTAGTATTCCCCCAAGGTCTTTTACCAAAAACTATTTCCAGATCATTACTAAAAATAACTTCTTTTTCAATAAGTACTTCAGCAAGTTTTGTTAAGCCCTCTTTATTTTCACTTAGAGTACTTATAGCTCTTTTGTATGCTTCTTCTACCATTCTACTAACTTCAAGATCAATAACTTCAGCGGTTTTTTCGCTAAATGGTTTATTAAATGAGTATTCCTGCTGACCGGTTGAATCGTAGTAACTAATGTTACCAATCTTTTTGCTTAATCCATAATATGCTATCATGGCATATGCTTGTTTAGTAACTTTCTCAAGATCGTTTAGGGCTCCTGTAGAAACTTTGTTAAATATAACCTGTTCGGCAGCACGACCTCCGAGGGCTGCTGTCATCTCGTCAAACATCTGGTCATAAGTAGTTATTTGTCGTTCTTCGGGAAGATACCATGCGGCTCCAAGTGCTTTTCCGCGCGGAACTATTGTAACCTTAACTAATGGATGTGCATGTTCAAGCAGCCAGCTTATTGATGCATGTCCGGCTTCGTGAAAGGCGATAACTTTTTTCTCATTTGGAGAAATTATTTTATTTTTCTTTTCTAATCCGCCAATTATCCTGTCAACGGCATCCAAAAAATCCTGATTTGTAATACTGCGGTGGTTTGCTCTCGCTGCTATTAAAGCCGATTCGTTGCACACATTTGCAATGTCGGCACCTGAAAAACCCGGAGTTTGTTTTGCTAAAAAGACGTCGCTTACATTGCGGGCCAGTTTTAATGGCTTCATGTGTACCTGAAAGATGGCTCTCCTTTCAATAATATCAGGAAGTTCAACATGTATTTGTCGGTCAAATCTACCTGCTCTCATAAGTGCCTTGTCGAGGATATC
>CAZGWS010000209.1:3202-5479 GCA_964528805.1 uncultured Lentimicrobiaceae bacterium
GCTTCGCCTGCTACTGATTTTGCCAATAGTGTTTTACCGGTTCCCGGAGGACCTACCAAAAGCACCCCTCTTGGTATTTTTGCTCCAAGTTTTGTGTATTTCTCTGGTTTTTTCAAGAAGTCAACAATTTCATTAATCTCAACTTTTGCTTCAGCAAGTCCTGCAACATCTTTAAATGAAATGTTTACACTGGTTTTTTTATCATAAACATGAGCCTTCGATTTACCAATATTGAAAATTTGACCGCCTGCACCACCGCCTTTACTCATCATACGCATAAAAAAGAACCATATACCAATAAGCAAAGCAATCGGGAATATCCAATTCATTATCTCAGCACCCCAATCATGTCTAATCTCGGTCTCCACATAAACAGGGTCAGTAGTTGAATTAGCCTGTGCTTTTTCAACATCTTCGTAAAACTTGTCAACGGAACCTACTGTATAATAATAATGCGGATGCTTTTTGTTTAGGTCGGAACTGTTTGCTACATCCTTATATTTTTCTTCTGATAACTTTTCGGGTTTTATGTAAATCTCAGCTGTTTCTTTGTTAACTAAAATTATTTTAGCAACATCGTTATTCTCAAGCATCAGCTTTAAATCACGCCAGTTTGTTTGTTTCCCCGAATCGTTAATACCCAAAAACTGAATACCAAAAAGTACAACAGCGAGAATACCGTAAATCCAATAAAAATTAAATTTTGATTTTCCATTCGGACCCTTACCTTTTAAGCTGTTAAAAGGATTTATGTTTGTCCCTTTATTGTTTGTCTGCTTTCCTTTTGTATTTTTTATTGCATTTTTATCTTTCTCTGCCATTCTGTCGTAAAATTTTAACATTCAATAACTTTTACATGCTTATGTGTCTATCTGAATGTGTATTTATACTTTTAATGAAAAAGGAACATCTCTAATAGGAGCGTACGTTAATCATTAAAAAATTATTAATTATCGCTTTCATATTTCTTTAATGCCGCATCTGCCCAAAGTTCCTCTAATTGATAATAGGCTCTTATGTCGTTGCGAAATACGTGAACAACAACATCGAAGTAGTCTATCAAAATCCATTCCGAATTTGCATAACCTTCTATGTGAAACGGTTTTGTATTACAAACTACTTGTATTTTTTCTGTCACATTTTTATAGATAGCATCAACCTGCCTTGTTGTTGGTGCCTGACATATTACAAAATATGTTGATATTGAATCTGCTATCTTGCTGAGATTCAAGCTTATAATATTTTTAGCTTTTTTTTCCTGCATTGCCATAACAACATGCTTTAATATATTCTCAGCACTATCTTTAACAATTTTTTTTGGCATTTATACAAAATTGATTGTCTGCAAATGTACAAAAATTGGTAATGGGTTATGCCTGGTATCATGATATACTTTTTTGCTTTGTATGTAGTATTAACGCAAAACTACCGTTTATGACTATAGTATTACCGGAGCATTGTGGTAATTTGTATTTTTGCTATTTGGAAAATGATTACTTATGAAGTTTAACATTATAAATTTACCAAAAGTCGATTCTACTAATGGTTTTGCACAGCAGCAAATTAAATATAACGGCTTGCGTGAGGGAGATGTAATCTTTACATTAAATCAGGAAGATGGGAGAGGGCAGGGTAGTAACCGGTGGGAGAGTGAGCAGGGCTGTAATCTGCTTATCAGCATTATTTTAGAGCCGTATAAAATTGCTGCTTCAAGGCAATTTGTTTTAACACAGTTGGTATCGCTGGCTATAGCAGAGTTGATTTTAGTATATTTGGAAAACAACGGCTGTTCGCATGATGTTAAAATAAAATGGCCCAATGATATTTATGTTGATGATAAAAAAATTGCCGGTATTTTGTTCCAAAATTTCATTAAGGGAAGTGTAATCGAACATTCCATTGTTGGAATTGGTATAAACTTAAATCAAAGAAAATTTTTGTTGGGAGCTCCAAATCCAATTTCAATGATTAATTTAATAAATAAAACAACGGATATTCAAGTGTTTTTACACAGATTATTGCAACTTATTGATGTTAATTACAAAAAGTATTCTTGCAAGGATAATTTTAAAGAGATAGAGAGCAAGTATATCGCAAAACTATTTAGGTATAATGTGTGGGCAAATTATTTTGATGACAAAGGTCCTTTTGCCGGTAAAATAATTGATGTTGATGAATATGGGCGACTTATAATGGAACGCAAAGATGGCACAATTAAAGTAGTCATGTTTGGTGATATTGGGTTTGTAAGTTAACAGACTTATTTTGTGTAAGCAC
>CAZGWS010000210.1:0-2447 GCA_964528805.1 uncultured Lentimicrobiaceae bacterium
GTATATCCCAATAATTGATACAATAAAAACAACAACACGCAGAAGTGACATTTCCCTACTTCGTTTTCTAATTAATTTTAAAGATGTTGTATATTTTATTTTTTGATTTTCAAAGTAGGTTTGGGGGGTAATATTAGATTTTGCCATCAGAAGTTTTAAAAGTTCAGTATTGTAAAGATAAACAGTATTGTAATAAATCTTTCACTTTTTAACCCTATCAGGATTATCATGTAAAAAACCAGACCAGCCCGAGTAACTTGTATTTTTTTTTATTCCACTACCTTGAAAATAGTGGCATACTGCCGCCGCCAGCCCATCGGTTGCATCTAAATACTTGGGAGTATCGTTAAACTCAACAATATTTTTAAGCATAGCAGCAACTTGTTCCTTTGAGGCATTTCCATTTCCTGTTATAGACTGTTTTATTTTTTTTGGCATATATTCAAAAATTGGGATGTCTTTATACAATGCGGCTGCCATCGCTACACCCTGCGCCCTGCCCAGCTTTAGCATTGATTGTACATTCTTTCCGAAGAACGGTGCCTCTATAGCCAGCTCATCGGGTTTATATTCTTCAATTATTCCGAGCGTACGTTCAAAAATCTTTTTTAATTTTAGCGCGTGGTTATCGTACTTTGTTAATTTGAGAATTCCCATTGTGATTAACCGGATATTATTACCTTTTTGTTGTATTAATCCGTAGCCCATAATGTTTGTTCCGGGGTCAATTCCTAAAATTATACGTTCCAAAATAATATGTTAGTTATAAATTAAAAATGAAAGCAAAATTACGCAAAACATATAATACAATAATTAGAGTCTTTATTATTATTATGACTTTTGGTTTTTTGTATAACGAAATCTTCATAGAAAAAGATTTTAGTTCGGTAATAAGCTTCTACCCTACTGTTTCAACAAGTAATAGTGTTTATTTAATAATTATTTTTACATTATTACTTTTTGTTATAAACTATTTGCTTGAAGCAATAAAATGGCAATTTTTTATTTCGCCACTCGAAAAAATTAGTCTTTGGAACTCATTTAAGGCTGTGTTAACAGGAGTTTCAGTAAGCATGTTTATGCCAAATCGTGTAGGCGACTATCTTGGCAGAGTGTTTATTCTTAAATCTGCTAACCGCATACAGGCTGTTATTTCAACAATAGTGGGAAGCATGAGCCAGCTAATAACAACTCTGCTGTTCGGTTCGATAGCTCTGCTAATAGCATTCCCAAAATATTTCAATCTTGATGAACAGATAAACGTATGGCTTTATTCAGGATTATGGGCTATGGTGATTATCGGCGACTTTACAATAGTGTTTTTTTATTTAAACTTTGGGGCATTTACATCTGTAATTAAACGAATTAGTGGTAAGGGTTATGAAAAAATTAAAAAGTATTCCGAAGTATTTGCATTGTATAAATATACCGATATGCTTTTCATGATTGCTATTTCCATGTTAAGATATTTGGTGTTTTCATTTCAATTTTATTTACTAATATTACTTTTTAATGTAAATATCGGGTATTTTGAAGCCATGCTGCTAATCGCACTTGTATATCTTGCCATGGCAATTATACCCACAGTTGCAATTACAGAAATTGGCATAAGAGGTTCGGTAAGCGTTTTTATTTTTACTTATTTTTTAAGCTTGTCTGATAATGCGTATATAAATCAGGAATTGGGAGTTGCATCGGCATCAACTTTATTGTGGTTGATTAATTTAGTAATTCCAGCAATAATAGGCGCAGTATTTGTATTTAATTTAAAATTTTTCAGAAAAAAATAATGATAGTCAGCGTACTCATGTGGACAGTATTTTATGTTACCATTACTTACTTAATTGTAATAGGCATTGCTACGTACGGTTGGTTTAACTTGCCAAGAGGCAATGATGACTTCAATATTGCTGAAAATGTGAGTGTAAGTATAATTATAGCTGTTAGAAACGAAAGTGCAAATATAAAAATGCTTTTAAATGAGCTTGTTAAGCAAGATTATAATGATAAGTATCTTGATATTATTATTGTAAACGACCATTCAACCGACGATACTTTGAAATTGATACATGCGTTTAAAATTAATAACCCAACATCGAAGATTAAAATTGTAGAGGCAGCAAGAGAAGGTAAAAAAAATGCAATTAAAGAAGCTATTAATATTTCTGAAGCCGAATTAATAGTAACAACCGATGGCGATTGCAGTGTAAAGCCCGGCTGGATTAAAAATATTGTAAGATACTATGTTACAACTAATTGCAAACTGATTTTAGGTCCTGTTGTGTATAAAAACGAAAAAACGATTTTACAAAAGTTCTTTTCTTTAGATTTCATTAGCTTAGTAGCTTATGGAGCAGGTTCGGCAGGTGTTGGCTTGCCCTTAATGGGGAATGGTGCAAATATTGCATTTAGCAGGGAACTATTTATTTCTTTAGATGCACAATCAA
>CAZGWS010000210.1:2547-5459 GCA_964528805.1 uncultured Lentimicrobiaceae bacterium
TAATAACTAAACTCCTCATCGATTTACCTCTTGTATTTTCTTTCTTATCTTTTACCGAAAAGTCAAAATTAAAGCCATTATTTTTAATTACCGAAATTATTTACCCGGTTTACATAGTTATTGCTGCCATCACTTCCTTCTTTTTTAGCTTTGAGTGGAAAGGAAGAAAGGGATTAAGATAATTATAATTGCGAAACTACCACTTTGGTTTACGTTTCTCTAAAAAAGCTGTCATCCCCTCTTTGCCTTGATTTCCTTCACCAAACAGAGTTCCAAATTTTTTAGCTTCCAGCTTTTGACCATCAGTTAAACTCATTTCCATACCTTGCCTAACAACATGTTTTACATTTTTAATTGCCTCAGATCCTTTTGACATTATAAGTTTTGCAACTTTCAAGGTTTCAGACATAAGGGATTCCGGTTCAATTACTTTTTGTACCAGACCAATACGAAGGGCTTCATCAGCACCAATCATATCAGCAGTCATAAGCAAGTACAGTGCATCGCCCATACCTGTTAAGCGTGGAAGCCGCTGTGTGCCGGCATATCCGGGGATTAAACCGAGACTAACTTCTGGTTGACCGAATTTAGCCTTAGTAGATGCAAAACGAAAATCGCAAGCCATGGCAAGTTCTAACCCACCGCCAAGCGCAAAACCATTAACCACAGCAATTACAGGAATGTCCATCTCGCCAAGACTAAAAAAGGTATGCTGTCCAAGACGTGAAAAGGCACTCCCCTCTTCGCTGTTTTGGTTCACCATTTCAGCAATATCGGCACCGGCAACAAAAGCTTTCCCGTCGCCGGTAATTACCATAACCTTGACGTCTTTGTTCGCTGATATTTCAGCAATTAGCCGATCCATTTCGTTAAAAAATTGTGTGTTTAGGGCGTTCATTGCCTTTGGGCGACTTATGGTTACAACTGCTACACCATCGTCTATTTGATAATTAAGTATTTCGTATTTCATTATATATTTTTGGTTTAAAAAATCAAAGGTAATAAAAAACAAGCTATTTTTTTCTATCAATTGTAAATTCTATTATTTGTTCAAGAGCTAATCTTGAGTTGCTTTCTGGGTATTCTTTTAACAGGTTTAACGCTTTGGCTTTAAAGTCAGCCATTTTATCATTGGCATATGCAATACCACCCGAGGCAACAACTTCATCCATTATCCAGTTAATTTTTTCTTTGTTTTTATTATGTCTTTTAATAATATTAATTATTTTTCGCTTTTTTAATGATGATGAGTTGTTAAGCAGAAATATTAAAGGCAGCGTCATTTTTTTTTCTTTAATGTCGATGCCGGCAGGTTTACCGGTAATACCACTTCTATCAAAATCGAGCAAATCATCTTTTATTTGAAATGCCATGCCGGCATACTCTCCAATTTTCCACATCTTCTCGATATCTTCCTTATTTTGGCATGATGATGCTGCACCCACGGCAAAACATGATGCCAAGAGAGAGGCTGTTTTTTTACGAATTACGTCGTAATAAACTGATTCGTCGATATCTAATTTTCGGGCTTTCTCCATCTGCAGAAGCTCGCCTTCACTCATCTCTTTTACAGCATCAGACACAATCTCCAACATATTATAATCTTTTGCTTGTAAGGCTGTTAACATGCCTCTCGAAAGCAGATAGTCGCCAACAAGTACTGCTATTTTGTTTTTCCAAAGGGCATTTATTGAAAACCGTCCTCGTCGCCGGTCCGATTCGTCAACAATATCGTCGTGCACGAGTGTAGCAGTATGCAGTAACTCAATGAGTGTAGCAGCACGGTATGTTGATTGGTTAATGCCGTTAAACAATGCAGCACTATAAAGTACAATTAAAGGACGCATTTGCTTGCCTTTTGTTTTGAGAATGTATTTCATGATAACATCAAGAAGAGGAACCGATGATTTTACTGCACTGCGAAAAATACTTTGAAATTCTTTCAATTCACCTGCAATTGGCTTTTTTAATTCTTTTAATGATGTCATATGAGCAATATGATTTGTGTTTATGAAACCTGTATTGAGAAACGAAATATTACAAAACTCGTTACTAAGTAAAGTCAAAAATATATATTGATGATAAGCTGCTTCTGCAAAACACTTTGTCTTTTTTGTAAAATAGCTTCCCTGCAAAAGCAGGATCTGTACACAAAGATTAACTAAGAATTAACAGTACTCATATCATTATTACTTTTCAGCCTACTGATTAATAACTAAAAAATCAAAATTAAATCTATTTTTGCATAAAACTAAAAACATGACAGGATTTTTATTCGACCAACTTATTTTTGGTCCTGTATATAGCAGAAGATTAGGCGTTTCGCTGGGGATAAACTTACTGCCGGTGAACAATAAATTTTGCAACTTTAATTGTGTTTATTGCGAATGTGGATGGACCGAAAAGGATAACGGAATTAAAATAGTATTGCCAAAGCGTCATAATTTTAAATCTCAGCTTGAAGACAAACTGAAAAATCTGCAAGGCACTGTTAATGAGCCTGATGCCATAACCTTTGCCGGAAATGGTGAGCCAACAATTCACCCCGATTTTGCCGGAATAATAGACGATACAATTGAAGCTCGCAATAAATATGCACATAGAGCAGCAATAAGCATACTATCGAACGCTAGCATGATTCACAAGCCAAAAGTGCAAGAAGCTCTTAAAAAGGTAGATAAAAATATTCAAAAACTTGATTCGGCAGTTGAGAAGACATTTCAGATAATAAATCAGGCTTCGGGAGGGATAACATTAGAAAAGATAATTAAAGGATTAGTATTATTTGATGGAAAACTAATTATCCAGACATTATTTTTAAGAGGTGAGTACAACGGTAACATCATTGATAATACAACAGATGAGGAAATTAGCGAATGGATAAAGGCGTTGGTTAAAATAAATCCTGAATA
>CAZGWS010000211.1:0-5377 GCA_964528805.1 uncultured Lentimicrobiaceae bacterium
TGCTTCATGTATCGTTACTTGGTGCATTGTAAAAACTTCCATTAATAAAGTTAGCTAAGTATATTAACTAACTTTGGAAATATCAATGTTTGTGTTTATTTCTCATAATATGATTTATCTATCGTTGTTATTTATTTTATTAACGGAATAGTGGGAAGACCAATAGTAAGCTTGTTGACTCAATTTTTTTTTCAGACACAAAGGTAAATGTAATCCATAAAAACCAACTCGATAACCTAGCCACTTCATTCCTGATTGGATGATTACATAAGGAATTAATAGAGGTTTGGTGAGCCAGACCTGTTTTAATAATGCATTTACAAAACCAACACCGCGAGATTCAGCTTGCCCCACTAATTTTTGAATGATTGGATTTTCAGCCCTTACATAACCCGTATCAAAATAGCGTTGAAATTCTTGCCATAATGTATAACGATGAGAATGGCTAACAACTGCATCAGCTACATAGGCTATCTTATAGCCTTTTTGTAATAAATTAGCGACTGCAAAATAGTCTTCATTAGTGAGTACTGGCTTAAAACCACCAATTTCGTCTAAGGCAGAATTTTTATAGGCTGCGCAGCTATTAGAGCAGAAAAAAGTATATACGCCATATTCATTCAAATTGTCAATACTTCTTATTTGTGATTTATCTCCATAATTATACTCACGTGGAAAAGCTTCAAAAATATCCGCTCCTTTATGAGCTATTTGTCGCCCATAGCTAACGACTATATTATCGTGATCTAATAAAGGCTGTACTAAATTAGCAATTAAATCAGAGTTAATAGGGATTGCATCTTGAGTTAGATAGATAACAATATCTGTATTTAATTGTTTACGCGCATATTCACGAGTTGCTCCATGATTAAAATCTGTTTGTGAAATGACGATAACTTTTATGTCATGTTTTTTAGCAATAAGTACTGTGTTATCACAGGATGATGAGTCAATTATTAGTATTTGGATTTCAATAGATGTTTTTGTAAGCTGATGTAAAATACTATCAAGCGTTTGTTGTGCATTTTTTGTAGGGATAATAAGACCCACAGAGACCTTGTTCATAGTGTTTTTCAATGTCTATTCAGTAAGCTTTGTTAATTACGACTTATTTATAGGCAATGAGTGTAATAAATTCAGATTTTCTTTTAAATATAAGTTGAACCATTTCAATAAAAAAAATCTTTGGGTATTTTAATAGCTTATTGTAAAAAGGTCGGTTAATCATAAACTCAGCTTCATTTTTTTCACTTTGTATTCCCATATAAACACCTGATAGCCCATGTTTTTTTTGAGTAATCGAATGAAAACCAGCATGACTTAATAAGTTAGATAAGGTTTGCATGTTATAAAGCATTAAATGCCTGGGTGGTTCTAGTCCACGCCAATATTCTTTATATATATTTAAACCAATACTATTAATACTGGGTGTTTCAAGCCATAACTTTCCCCCTGAGTTTAGGTGTTTATAGCATTGTTGCAATAACTCGGTAGGGTTGTAAACATGCTCGATCACATGACTAAGGGTAATTATGTCAAACCTATCATTTTCATTTAATGACTCTATTCCTCCTAGCTTAACGTTTACCCCTTTTGATAAAGCAGTGTTTACAGCACTTTTATCAACATCTAGACCTGTAACATCCCATCCTAAATTATTTGCAAAAACTAAAAAATCACCATTTCCACATCCAATATCTAGTAACTGGTTTTGATTTTTATTTAAGATACCAATATGCCGTATTTTTGAATCTAAAAAAAGGTGAATAGGGTAAGCAATAAATATCATTAAATAGGTTAAATATTCTTTAAAGGAATATTCCTTTTTATACTTTACGTTATAAGTAATCTTTTTAAAAGAGTCTATTAGTGCAGATGCTTTTCCTTTTTTAATCGTACTGTTACCATCTCCATGAGTGTAATAGTTTGTATACGCCTTATGGATATTTTTTTGGTTGGGTCGGGGGGATAAGTAAGTAACTGTACATTTATTACATTGGTTTAAAGTCCATTTATCAACACGATTATGCATCATCATATCTATTAAAGAATTAAACATGATGGCGGTTTCTTTGCTCTGACATAAAGGACATTCGCTTAATACTTCTATTTCATCTTTGTGCCATTGACTTTTAGTCACAATATCTCCTTTAAAGTTTACCGATGACCAATAACTCTATTTAGTGCTTCTAAATATTTATATTCATTTCGAGTATCAGGTTCAAGGTAGGCTGCTTCTGACCATTCATTCCAAGCATTAATAAAAATAAAATCTTCAGGAAGTTGACGGTCTGGCATTGTTTTAACTAATTCAGATAGCCAATATTCAAATCGTTCTGGTGTAGCTTCCTTAAAAATAGTTGCTCGGTCTTTATATCTTGCCGAGTTATCCCAATCCACAAAAGCACCTGGATAGGTAGTTAAGCCTGGTTCTTGACGAAGTTTAATTATTTTTTTCCATATTTCATCATAATCATGAAAAGTTAATTTTTCGCGTAATATTTTATCTTCTAATTCATATCTAATTTTTTGCAAGGCAGTTTGAATAAACTCAGGCATTCTTCTAAAAGCCTTTACCATTTCTGAATACCCAAAGTTTTTTTTATCCGATGTAGGAGCATAGATTGCTTCAAATGGTTGAAATTGAAATACAGCATCAAAGCTCATTAAGCAGTCTTGAGAAGGAAATTCATGCTGTTTCTGGACTATAAAATAAATCCCTTTAAGTCCGCACTCAATTGCTTTTTCTCTCCAAAAATTAAGCATTTTTTCAATTTGATGAATTTTATGTGGCCGATAAATAATAAAAATAGGTTTGCCATCAACTTTAATTGCTCTGTCATCTGTCCACGCTTTAATTAGGTAATTAAAATGCTGTTCCCATTTTTCTTGTTCTGGTGGGTGGGTCTGCTTAATTAAAATATGATGGTTTTTACCATCCCAACGTCTTGACCATGTTTCATTCGCCCATGAAAGACAAAAAGGGAAATCTAGCTCTTTATTATCAAGCATCAAATTAGTTGGTGTTTCTAATAACTGTGTTCCATCAAACCAGTAATGATAATGACAGAACCCGTAAACACCATACTTTTTTGCTAAATTAATTTGCTTATGTAAAGTATCAATCTGTGATTGATCATAATATCCATCAAAAGGATCTCTGGGCTGATAATGCCCTTCAAACTGGGGTTTTGCACCTTTAACTTTATCCCAGTCGGTAAAGCCCTTACCCCACCACTCGTCATTTTCTGGAATAGTGTGGAGTTGGGTAAAGTACATGGCTATTACTTTAGTTAAAGACTCTTTAGTCATTGTTAATACCCATTAATTCCAAGTATTCGCGTTATATCCTTTATTTTTGCATAATATTTTGTGGGTATTACCCTTTTTACAATTAACTTGAGTTTACTAAAAAACACCGGACTAGGTTTTCCTACATCCATTGAGATTAGTTCCCTATTTCTAGTTGATCGTTTTACAGGGACAGCCTTAATGACAACTTGATAAATATTACCATGCTTATATGAGGAAAGTATCTTACGAGTTTCAGCATTCAATGATTTCCAATGGCTCGAAAATTCACTCGTTTCAGGTGAAACAATCACAAATTCAGCATCCTCAATACTTAAACTTGCTTCATTAAATAATGTCTGTATATTTTTCAACCCAAAAAAGCGAATATGTGTTCGGTCGAGCAGCCCCCAGTCGCCATATTGAAAGTCTCCTGAAAGTAAACATGCAATGACAGAACTATGTCCTACATGAGGAAGTGATACAATAATATACCCGTCATCATTAAGCATTTCTGGTATTAACTGTAATGTTGCCCAAGGGTTGCTAATGTGTTCTAACACATCTGCTATTACTACCACATCGAACTTTTCTTCTTTTTTAAACAAGTTTGCCCAAGCAGGGTTATTTAGATCAGCCTTGATAACTTTTTTACAAAAAGGAGATAATTTTATAATTGCTTCTTTATCAAGCTCAAGTGCAATAATTTCACAATTTCCTGAAATTTGTAAATGTTGAGTAATCGACCCAGGCCCCGCTCCAATCTCCAGAACACGTTTATTTTTCCCAACCATCCTAACCACTTTTGCCGGTGCAGAATCTCCATCTAAATCGATAGAATATTCATATGTATGATGTGTTTTTTTTTCTGTATTATTCATTTTTCTATATAAATTTAATAATCTATTTTTAAATATTTAGCCAATAATTAAGTGCTTAGAATATATGGTTTATATTAATACTTAGATAACCACGTCCTGTGGGCGTAGCTCACAATGGCTGTGCCTATGAATTCCTTAGCTTGAAGCATATTTATAGTTAATGTAACTACCTTTAAGATTATAGGGAGATATTTTTATTTTTCTATTTTTAGTTGGTTATACAATGATTATAAAAAAATTAATATGTATTGATATAAATATTTAAAGTTTAGAGATCTCAAATTATTATACTGACTTTACATAAAAGTATGTGCCAAAGCCCCCTTATAGGGGGTTAATGCAATTCCATGTCCTTTGGGCATGGATATTGAATTTTATCTGTTTTAAAGTCATAATTAGCAGACACACTTTTATAATATGAATCTCTTTCAGCCCTATTTATTATTTCCATATATGTTATAAAATCAACAAAAATGTTGACTATAATATAACGTTAAGGAAATAAAAGACTTATAAGACAACTTTCTTTTACTAAGGGAATAGGTTATATTCAACATATGGTATGACCTTATATTCAGGTCGTATTGGTCTTTACTATTTACATAATCAAGGAAAATAAGTTTTTCTACTTAAGTTTTATTTGTTTAGTACCTTCATTAATATTAGAAATAGTTAGGTTGTAGGTGAAAACTATTTTCAGGTTTTTTTAATCCTTATAAATAAATTTCTACTCTTAGAAAAAAGTTTAAAGATTCTACTCGGAACTTGATATAGAGTGCCAAAAAAAAATACTTTAGGAAGTAACATGACGCTATAAAAAATGTATCCACAGTTCTTCCGTCTGAGTAGTTCCTGCCGATATAAATAGTATAGAGCATTACCTTGAAATTGTTTATATTTCCCTTGAAGTATTCGGTATAGCCCTAGGTATATAGACTCATGTAGCTCATATTGCTTACTTTCATTTAGACTCGTCCAGATACCATCACCTGTCACTCTGTATATCGAAACGACTTCTGGCAATAGAGCAAACGGACCGTAAGTAATTAGCATATAGCGTAGTGTTGAATCATAAGGGGCAATATTTTCGAGAGTAAGAGTGTTTATTACTTTTTTAAGCACATCTGCCTTGATAACATACGTAGATGTATGGAAGTAATATTTTTTAACCTCTTCAAATCCTTGTAAAGTTTTATCATTTCCAT
>CAZGWS010000212.1:0-5308 GCA_964528805.1 uncultured Lentimicrobiaceae bacterium
TTCAACGGTATTATCGGAGCTACCAGAGTCTAAAACAATGATTTCATCAGCCCAGAATACTGATTTAAGGCAGCGAGAAATATGTTCGGATTCGTTTTTGGTTATGATTATAACACTGAGCATTTTTGTATTTTATTGTAATGTGTACTATTGCCAATCAAAGTTATTATTAATACGAAGACCATGAATAGTCATACCAAATTGGTGTAATTCATTTGAGCGCCATGAGGATTCCTGTTTTTTTCGTTTAATCTTTTTTAACTTTCTTTCTAGCCAGCTTTGTTGTAGAAGGCGGTAATTATAACGATAACCTAGACCATCTTTTTCAGATAGGCCGCGTTCTTGTTTTATGGCAGACTGAGTAATTGATCCGTAATGGTGCAACCATGATGATCCCGTTATTCCCGTATCAATGCCTGCTTTATCAAGTTCATGAAAAAACATGGTGTCTTCATAACCAAGTAATTTAGGTATAGGCTGAAAATAACCAACATCCATCCAAACAGACTTATGAATAGCAAGACAAACAGCATGCCTGGCACCTACACGCAGACAATCATTCATTTTTGTTGATGATTCACTAGCAAACGCTTGAAAATCGTAATCAAGAGGGCCTTCAATGAGAGCGGGAGAAATTACTTTAAGGGTATTCATTTCTGCAGTAGATATTAAATTTTCTATCCAGCCAGGTGAGACAATAACATCGTTATTCATGATGATAGTCCATTCTGCTTGTAGTTCTAATGCGCCTTGGTTCCAAGCTGTGCCGCAGCCAAGATTAGCTTTGTTGAAAATAATGTTGCCTAAAGGGAGTGTTTTGAGATAACTTTTTGTCTCATCAGTAGAGCCATTATCAATAACTACTACACGACTGAGGTCTTCACCATTTTGTATCATGCTATTGATACACTGACGGGTATAATCAACTTGATTGTAACAAGCAAAGGTGATGGCATATTTAAGAGGGTTCATAAGGTTTGTTTGGCTGGTATTGTTTAATGTTCAATTTTATGGCTAAATATCTGTGAGGATAAACCAGCAATTATTAACCCATAAAAGGTAGAAGTATATTTTAGATGGAATACCTCCATACTAATACTACTAATTGCCACGCAAGCAATAAATGCCAGTCCAATTTGAGAGGCTCTAGCAACTTCAGGGTTATTGATAAAAGCATTTTTTGAAAATAGAAAGAAGGGTATTGAAAATATGCTGACAATAGAAAAACTACCTAGCAGACCAGAGCGGAGTGTACTAGATATTAATTCATTGTGAGGACCGCAGCATATCATCGTCTGTTTTGCCAGTGAGGAAGCTGATAAGGTAATCGATGGGTCATTTAAATAAGAAACAAACCCTTGATTACCATAGCCGAATAAAGGTTGTTGTAAAAAAAGTTGCCAAGATATTTTCCAAATAGAAAGTCTTAATCCTGTTGATGAGTCCACTTCTGAGTTATCAAGCCAATGTGTTATTTCATTAAAGCCACTTATAAGTCTTTCCATCGTTTGAGGGAAAAAAACAGCAGATCCTATGCAGCTAATAGTAAGAGTAAAGATTGCTAGGTAGATAAAAGGGCGGGTTATTTTTCGGTAATTAAACAACAGCCAAATAATACCAATAGCCGGAATAGACAACCAGCTCCCTCGAGTTCCTGAACCTAGAATTAAAAAAAGACCCACTGAAAATCCCATTAGTTGATAAAAAAACCAGGATTTGGAAGTTTTAAACGAGACATCAATATGAAATAAGCAAAAACTAGTAAATACTACAGAATATGTACCAAATGTATTGGGGTCAACAAAACTTGTGGCAAAACGTCCAGGCCAAGCGTCAAGAACTTCTGGGTGTAAATAGATTGTACCGGCAGTAAAAAATAAGGTTAGGGGGGATGCTAGACCAATTAGATGGGAAAAATTGATTCTTTTAAAGGTAAAGAAAAGAAAAATTAGGATGGAGAAAAGAAACCTTGATGGACCATCATAGGATTTAAATACCCAGTCTTGTCGTACAAGCTGGCTAATAAAAATTGCAATGGTGGGAAGAGAAAGAGATAGAAAGACAAGTAGAAGCAGACTTTTTTTTTGTGATTGAAATGTGTAGGCATAACTCTTCTTTATGTAGAAAAGTGAAGGGATGAGTAATACAAAAAAACATCTATTAGTCCAGCCTTGAATACTTAAAAAAAAAATGATGCTAGAAAGTAATAGGAAAGATACAAAAGTGTCCTCCAAAATATTTCCAGACCTACCAATTAGATTTAAAGTTTTGTTTAACACGTAGCGAGTCCTATAAATTAATTTACATCTTTTTGGCTAAAAGGTATTTACTTTTAGACAAAAAAGAATGGTTATTAGTGCTTTGTAAAATATGATGTTGTTGTTTTAGCTGTAAATATAAACAGTTTATTGTAGCAAAAAAAAATTACTAAAATAACACGGGGAAATCGTCCGTTGGTAAGTAAGGCAGTGTTCTTTCAATTATTTCATCAATTACTATATCAGGCTTTTGTATAACAATATATTTACGTAATGATTCATAGTTAAGCCTTTCTGGTATAAATGTTGCCCGTTTAAATTTTCTGGAAAAAAAAGGTTGCAAAGCTCTAGTATACGAATCTCTAAAAATAAGGGCTGTTAATTGTTTAGACTTGCAGGTTGTTGTATAAGGGTGGGCACCATCAGCATCCGTTAATTCATCTTTTTGAGGGCAGCTGTTTGTAAAAATGGGTCTTGGGTCATTTTCGCTAGCTTCAATTTTTGCAAATTGAGCTAAATCACCATTAGTGAGTGTTAATAACTTGAATTGATTAATGTTATGGAGTTCTGCTGAGATTTTTCCAGGAAATATCCTTTCAATAACTTTCATTATTTCAAATTGGGCAATATTAGCGCCATTATAATTCCAGTGAGTATCTGTTTTGTAGTAGAGTTGTTGATTTTTTTTTGCTAGAAACAAAGCATGTCGAAGGTCAATTGTTTTGATTTTAGTATGGGTGTTTAAATAACTAAGCAATTGGTCGGTAGCAGAGTGTTTATTTTTCCTTGATATGAATTCAGGGAGTTTGTCAAAATAAACGGTATGTTTATTAGGTGCTACGATATAAACATATTCAATGCCTTGTTTATTGAGCCAGTTATTGGTTTGAGTAAGTGATTGAGCAAATTTCTTAAGTTCATCTTCGGTATATGGGTTTGTATTTACGGCATCCCCCATAGGATCGCCATAACTTGTATAACCAGGAGACATGCTTCCCAAGAACATCCAGCCATCTAGTCCAAAAGTGACATCAGGTGAAGCGGCTGATTTGTTTATTTTATTTATCAATTTGAAATAAGTCTTTGTAAGAAACTCTCTTAGTCCAAAATGATCGGCATAATATAGATTGAATGTACTCGGGAATTTATTAAGATCAGATAAGCTTTGTGGAAAAGAGGGTAAAGGGGTTAAGTTTCGTTTTTCAACTTGAGATGTGAGTGAATCTTTTTGAAAAATACCAACTATAAACGGTAAGTATATTATTAATCCAAAGATAATAATTAAGGTGATATCTGTTTGTTTGAATGCTTTAGTTGTGTTCATTTGTTCAAAATCGAAAATATATAAATGGGTTGTATGTTGATGAAGCCACTTTTAGGATGCTTAAAATGAGCAAAGTACTCGGTAGAGCAATTTTTGTTATCAAATGAACACTTGATTTATTTTGAACGAATGAAAATTGTTTAACTTTTGTGAACAGTGGGGTTGATAAGACAATTCCAATTAGAAATACATAAATTGATTCTTTTGTAATTATCTGTGCATATTGAAATGATGATGTTTGAAAATTAGTAATATTAATCATGGAGTAAAGAAAGTCAATGGCTTGAGGTAGAGTATTGGCTCTAAAAAAAACCCATGAAATTATGACTATGAATAACAGGTACAGATGTTGAATAGGTCGCCAAGTTTTACTGAGAATGTTTGTAAAGCCAGCATGTTCTCCAGCGAGAAAAACCCCATGAAATAAGCCCCATATCAAAAAGTTCCAGCTTGAACCATGCCAGATACCTGTTAGGCAAAATACTACAAATAAATTTCTATACACTCGAAAAGTTGTTACGCGGTTTCCACCCAGGGAGAAGTAAACGTAGTCTCTAAACCAGGTTGATAAGGATATATGCCAGCGTTTCCAGAATTCTCGTAAGGATGTGGAAATGTATGGGTAATTAAAGTTTTCTAGAAAGCGAAAGCCAAACATTCGGCCTAATCCAATTGCCATGTCCGAATATCCAGAAAAGTCAAAAAATATTTGTAATGTATAAGCCAAGATTCCGATCCAAGCCAACGGCATGGTTAAATCCTCATTTGGAAGTGAAAAAACATTGTCTGCAACCAATCCGAGAGGGTTAGCGATCAACATTTTCTTTGCAAGTCCATAAATGAATTTAGTCGTGCCACTTGAAAATAGCAATACTGAATGAGTTCGGTTAATTATTTGTTGGTAAATATCATGGTAACGAATTATGGGGCCAGCAATTAGTTGTGGAAAAAGAGCTATATAAAGGGCAAGGTTAAAAATATTTTTTTGGGGTGCGGCTTCGTTACGATATACATCAACAATGTAGGATATTGCTTGAAAAGTAAAAAAAGAAATACCAAGAGGAAGATGGATGGGGTCAAGTGTCAAAAAGGGGGGGGCTGATTTGTAAAACAGAGAATTGAAATTATCAACAATAAAATTTGTATATTTAAAGAACACCAGGATAGCTATATTTATTAGTAAACCTAGTATTAAAAAAGACCGAGGTGATAGCTTAGGATTAGTTTTATTGTTGGAATGATCGATCATTAACCCAACAATATAGTTGGTAACAATTGATGCTAGCATTACAAAAATGTAGAAGACTTCTCCCCAAGAATAAAACAATAAGCTTATAAATAATAAGATGCCATTTTTGAGTGCTTTGGGGCTTGCGTAATAAAGAAATAAGGCAAGGGGAAGGAATCCAAACAAAAAAACAGGGGAGCTAAAAACCATAGTTTATATAGAGTTTAGGTTAAATTAAATGGGACGTGATCAGTCAATAGGCGAGTTATTTACAATCCAGAGCTGAAAGGCAATTAAAGGCAAGATCAAACGTTAATTATATCAGCTTAAATATTTACTGTGGTACGTTTTCGTGAAAATTAGATTGCCTTTATAGTTGGATTACTTGTTGAATAGCATTTATAACATGTTTTAGATTTAAAGAATCTAAACAATTACTATAACTTCCCCTATGTTTTTCGCATCCTTCTTCTTGGCAAGGGACGCAATTATTAGGGC
>CAZGWS010000213.1:0-5243 GCA_964528805.1 uncultured Lentimicrobiaceae bacterium
TGCAGTTTACTAATAACAAAACTACTTTTCTTCCAAATAATAATATTCTCAAATTAAAAAAAAGCAAATGAATGATCAAAATAATTAAACCACTCATTTACTTTTCTTAACTTTTAATTTTAGCAAACCTATTATCCGGCTTGCATATCTTTTGCTCCCGGCAGCATTCCGTCTAATTGTGAGGGATCATGAATTAGCACAGGTATATGTTGAGGACAAATCCAATAGTTAGCTCCCTTAAAATCAATACCTACCAAAGGTACCTCATGTTCGTTACGTTTGCAAAACAAGCAAACTTTTTCGTTGTTAGTTTCCATTATTTTATGTTATTAATTATTTAAGTGGCAAATATCCGAAAATAATTAATAGGCAACACTTTTCCAATTATTAATTTGCAAAATATATTACGGATTATCTTAAAAATATATAAAAACTGATTAAATAAAAACTAATATCTAGTTAATTTCCAAGGATAATATAACAGTAATTATTAAGAAATTTATATGCGTTCTAAATAAATTCCATTCCAAAAATACTGAGCATTTCATCTTTTATAAGTTTCATAACCTCTTGCATATTAACATAAACTCCTAATTCATTTTGCATAGATGTAACTCCTTTACCTACTAATCCGCAAGGAACAATATATCCAAAATACTCTAAATTTGTGTTAACGTTTAGTGCAAAACCGTGCATTGTTACCAAATGACTAACACGAATTCCGAAAGCACATATTTTTCTTTCTTTTTTAGTATTGCCGGCATCAAGCCAAACTCCGGTTGCTCCATGCACACGTGTACCTACAATACCGTAGTGGCTTAACGTATTGATTATTACCTGCTCAAGTCCGTAAATATAATCTTTAATAGAAATGTTGAAGTTGTCTAAATCTAAAATAGGGTACCCAACTAATTGCCCGGGACCATGATAAGTAATATCGCCACCGCGGTTAATTTTATATAGTGATGCTCCCTTGCTTTTTAGTAGTTCATCACTAATTAAAAGGTTGCCTTCATTTCCGCTTTTGCCGATGGTATAAACATGGGGATGCTCGCAAAATAAAAAATTATTTGAAGTCTGCTTCTTGCTGCCTGAGGTTCTATTTTCTTCTTTATCTGATAGTATACTATCAAATAAATCTTCCTGATATTCCCATGCTTTTTTATAGTTTATTAAACCTAAGTTACTATATTTTACTTTTTTATTCACAATCATATAATATTAAGATAATGTTGCAATTATGGTAAAAACCACAAATTTAGTTAATATTTTCATTGTCGATTGTGGTAAATATACTCCGGTTACCGATAAAAATCCCCCGTTAACCGATTTTTTATTTACATCGATAAGCAAACAACATAGTTTTGCGTTTCAATTTAAAAAAAGAAAAATGGAAAATAAATCAACTGATAAAAAACTAATTGTTGGAATACTACTTATTCTTGCAGGAGGGCTCTTATTGCTCGACACATTCAATATAACCCAACTCCCAATAAGGCATTATATTTTTTCATGGAAAACCTTACTAATTGGCATTGGAATAGTATTTTTGACAACAAAAGAAAAGGTTACAACAGGTTATATATTAATTGGTCTTGGTATAATTTTCTGGCTGCCAAGTCTGCTAAATTACAGCATCACCTTATCGCAAATTATATTGCCGGCAATACTCATCGGCATTGGCATTCTTGTTATCACACGCCGAACCGGACACCGTGGGCATCATAAATTTTCAAGACAAAATACTGTTAACTCTACTGATTATCTTGATGACATATCAATTTTGGGTGGTGGTGCTAAAATAGTACAATCGAAAAACTTTAAAGGTGGTGACATAACAGCAATCTTTGGTGGATCGGAGTTTAATTTAAAAGATGCTGAACTATCAGCCGATGGATGTATTATTGATGTTTTTACGATGTTTGGAGGGTCCAAAATAATTGTACCCGATAGCTGGATTGTAAAATCAGATATGCTTTCAATTTTTGGAGGCTTTAACGACAAAAGAGCTATTATTCCTAACGAAAGTCAATCTTCTAATGTACTTCACTTAAAGGGTGCTGTAATTTTTGGGGGTATCGAAATAAAAAGCTACTAATTGAAAATGACAGTCAATAAAAATAATAACTTAGCCCGTTACACCTAACTAAGAGAATTTTATTTTATCATGTTAAATCCCATAGTAAAAAATAGAAATTACATTGTTGCATATATTGTGATATGGGGTGCAATATTTTTAATTCAAGCCTTTGTAATAAACTTTTTTTACGACGTCGAAATTGTAACAAGTATAGTTGATTCAGCTGTATTTAACACGCTTTTTGCCCTTATCGGATTTAATCTTTGGTACGTAATAAGATATAATTTAAAAGAAACTCCAAACGTTTTTGATTTATTAATAAACCATTTAATTGTTGCTGTACTGGCAATTGCAGGGTGGATTACAGTCTCGTATTTCTTATTAATTTATATATTTCCGGATGCTGTTTTATACAGGGGGTTTTTAAACAACAGTCTTCCATGGCGTGTAATTACCGGAATTTTCTATTATCTTCTTTTTATAATGTATTATTATGTAATGCTTTACTACGAAGACTTACAGGAAAAACTTAAAGTAGAAGCAGAGCTTAAAATACTTGTAAATGCAGCAGAGCTAACAGCATTAAAATCACAAATAAATCCTCACTTTTTATTTAACAGCTTAAACTCCATTAGTTCACTTACAATTACTAATCCGGAAAAGGCTCAGGAAATGGTAATTAAATTATCCGATTTTTTACGATATACATTGAGCCACGACAAGGATGAAATGACTAGCTTAAAGGAAGAGTTTGGTAATTTAAATCGTTATGTTGACATTGAAAAAATTAGATTTGGAAGTCGTTTAAATTTCCATGCAAATATTCCTAAAAATTGTTACGATATTATAATTCCAAATATGATATTGCAACCTTTGGTCGAAAATGCAATTAAGCATGGCGTTTATAATAGTTTAGAAGAGGTACTGGTTGAGTTAACCTGCAAACATGAACAAAAATATATTATCATTAAAATAAGTAATGAATATGATCCTGATTTGGTGAATAAAAAGGGAAACGGCATAGGATTAACCAATATAAAAAAACGATTAGAGCTAACTTATAAACGTCGTGATTTATTAAAAATATCTGCTGATAAATTAATATTTAATGCAACTTTAAGAATTCCAACAAGCTAATAACTATGGGCAAACTACGGACTATAATTATTGAAGACGAGGCTCCTGCCAGAAATCTGATAAAAGAGTATATAAAGACTAACGCCAACATTGAACTTATTGCCGAATGTGCTGATGGTTTTAGTGGTGTTAAAACAATTAACGAAACCAAACCCGATTTAATATTTCTTGATATCCAGATGCCAAAATTAACAGGTTTTGAAATGATTGAGCTGTTGGACGAGGTTCCTGAAATAATATTTACAACAGCTTACGATCAATTTGCAATAAAAGCTTTTGAGCTGAGTGCCGTTGATTATTTAATGAAGCCTTTTTCGCGTAGCCGCTTTAACGAAGCTGTTAGCAAGGTGTTGGCAAGATTAAAGAACAAAACAACAGCAACAAATGATGCTAAAATAATAAGTAACAATATTGATAAGTTTACGGATTTTAGGAAAAGTGCTATCGAACAGGTAGAGCGGTTATTTGTAAAAACAGGCAGTAAAATTGATATTGTACCGGTAGAAACAATTATAAAACTTGAGGCTCAAGATGATTACGTAGAAATTCATACAGCTAAAAGAAAATACTTAAAAAACGACACAATGAATTATCTTGAAAAAGTTTTGCCCACAAATACTTTTATAAGGGTTCACCGTTCACACATAATAAATCTTAATCACATAAACAAAATTGAAAAGTACGGAAAAGAAAGCTACATTGTAAAGTTGAATGACGGAAGTGTTGTTAATGTCAGTAAGTTACGCATTAAAGCATTAAAAAACAAATTGGGTATTTAGGCATCAATTTTACATAAACTTCTGCTGCATCTTCCACCATCTGTCGGGGATTTCCTGATTAAGAGCTGCCTGATAATCAGAATAAGAACATGGAACAAATTGATGTCGTTTATATTTTTGTGTTACAACATTTTTTACTCCAATTATCATCCACCATCTTTCTGTTTTTTTACTTTTCAAAAAAACAAGTTCTTCATCAAAATTTTCTTGCTGAACATTAAATTTTATATAGTTATCATCATTATTATTAGGGAAATCATTTTGTCGGTTTGAGAATCCATCCAAAAAATACCACATCATTTGGGCATATAAATGAGCCGACTGACCATTGCTATCTAACAAAGGATTAAGTTCGTAGAAGCCAATGCTGGTTAATTTGTCGCTCATGCCGGCATAACGACAAATTTTACACATCTCTTCACCCGAAAAACCATTTGGCATGGCTTTATATGTGCCGGGAGCATCAGCATGTTTAATGCTTGAGACATCGATGCTTAGTATATCAGCATTACGAACCATGGGCTCGGTTTCGTCTAATTCTGCCCTAATATTTCCAAGCCTGTTTGCATCAAAATAAAGATTTTTCATCAGCACAAGCGAATCCTGATCAACAAAATATGTTTGGTAACCTATGTTTGTAAAGTTGAAAAGAAAATTAGGTTGGTGAAGAATAATATGACTAAGATATGAGTTACTGTTCAGTTCCTGCTCATCATGACCAAGGTCAAACGAGTAATCGACAGCAGCGATATTTATAACTCGTCCA
Organism: uncultured Lentimicrobiaceae bacterium; assembly: GCA_964528805.1. Taxonomy (GTDB): domain Bacteria; phylum Bacteroidota; class Bacteroidia; order Bacteroidales; family F082. The sequence goes on from CAZGWS010000213.1 coordinate 4,763, forward strand.
ATATTCTCATATGCCAAATAATTTGCATATGTAATATCCTGCCCACCACCAACTATCATAACAACAATATTATTTCTAAGCAATTCCGAAATCACTTCTTTAACAGCAAAATATGTGTCTTCAATATTATGCCCACTAATAACGTTGCCAATATCTGCAATATGCAGGTTATTCCAATGCGAAAATAACCCATAAAACCAGCCTCTTACTTCATTGGGAGCACTTATACAACCCTTGTTTAGTGTTCCTCTGTTTTCGCTAATACCTACAACTGCAACATCAATCTCGCTAAGATTGGGAAAATTATTTTCATCAATATAACTAAAAATAATATCAGCAATACGATACCTGCCGGTGTCGTTGGATATTTTTATGTCCTCTGTATTTAAAGGCTCAAGATATGTACTAATATCCATTGTGTTAAAAGTAGTCAAAAATTTTATACGAAAATAATAAAAATTACCTTTGAACCTTAAATCAT
>CAZGWS010000214.1:0-5211 GCA_964528805.1 uncultured Lentimicrobiaceae bacterium
TTAGATACAACATAAAAAAATATCATTTAGGGAAACCCTTACTCTGTATTCATACAAACAGTTTGTAATCATGCGTTTAAATGATGCAGAGAATTCAATCATGCAATCACTCACTCATTCACCTGCCTTATTAACACACTAACAAATTACATAATCAAGGGTGCATAACTAACTTGTGATATTAAAACAAATTGAAAAAAAAAGAATATCTTTTGAAAAAAAAAGGTACTTTTGCGCCAACCATTTCCAAAAACTGAAGTTTATTAATAACAACATAATAGTACTTAATTAATGATAACATATTTACTTAAAAGTTTAAGACTAATTGCTTGGATTAGCGTGGTCTCATTAATGTTTTCTTCGTGTATTCCACAAAAGAAAATGCTTTATCTGCAAGTTAAAAACGAAACAGATACACTAACAACATTCAAAAACGAACGAAAAATAGAATATCGTGTACAATCGGGCGACAATTTGTACATACGTGTTGTAACTCCTGATGAAAATTCGACTCTGCTGCTAAATCCGTTATCATCCGGAGTAACCAATAACATAAGTAACGATGCCTCGGTATATTTAAACAGTTTTAATATATCTGCCACAGGTTACCTCGATTTTCCTATGGTAGGCGAAGTTAACGTGAAGAATCTAACAACAAATGAAATAAGGGATCTGCTTAAGAGTAAGTTAAAAACTTATTTAACACAATTTATTGTTATTGTTAAGCTGGTTAACTTTAATATTACAATGCTCGGCGAAGTAAATAATCCCGGACAGTACAAAATATACCAGGATAATATTAATATTTTTGAGGCAGTATCTATGGCTCGCGACCTAACAGATTTTGCAAACAGAAATAAAGTTGCTATTATCAGGCAAACTAAAACCGGCTCTGAAGTTGTTTATGTTGATATGACAAAAAGAGATTTGTTAGCCTCGTCGTATTACTATTTAAAACCCAACGATATTGTTTACGTGCAACCTGTTAGAGGAAAACAGTTTACATTTGCCAATTTCCCTTACGGAATTGTATTTGGGTTTATTTCATCAACAGTACTACTACTTAGTTACATCAAAAAGTAATATTAAACTTAGCAAAATGGCAATTGATAATCTTGAAGGAATACAACAGCAGGAAGAAAGTATAGACATAAAAGCTCTATTTTTTAAGTTTGTTAGATATTGGTATTTATTTGGTCTTACGATTTTTGTAACAATTATTGTGGCTTTTCTATTTAACAAATATACTAACCCTGTTTACGAAGTTAATACAACCATACTGGTAAAAGATGATAAAGGAGCCTTAGATCCATCGTCATTATTAGGTGGCATAGGATTAAGCAACACGCAGCAAAATGTTGAAAACGAGATAGGAATATTATCCTCTTTCTCGTTATCATATCGTGCAATTCATAAACTCGATTTTAGTATCTCTTACTTTTTAGATGAAGGATTGCTAAAAACTGAAATATATCATACAGCACCTTTTGAGGTAATAATGGATAGTAGTGTGTCGCAACCTGTTGGCTTAAAATACAATATAAAGTTTTTAAATACTAACGAATACTCCATTCATGCTGAAGGTGAGCTCATAAAAAAATACAATTTCTCAACTTCAAAGTATGATCCTGATGAGTTGACGAATGTTAAATTTGACAAGGTTTATCATTTTGGGGAACTTGTAAATAATAAGTACGGCACTTTTAAAGTAATACTTACAGATAAATTTGATGCCGAGGAAGATTTAAGTAACTCATATGAATTTATATTTAACGACTATTTAAGTTTAACTGAAGCTTTTAGAGGATTTAAGATAGAACCCATAAACAGAGAAGCTTCGATACTTAAAATAACGCTTAAAAAAAATAGCGTTAAAAAGGCCGTTAATTTTTTAAATATGTTAACTAAAGTTTATCTGCAACGCAGCCTCGACCAAAAAAACCAGATTGCTTCAAATACAATCAGATTTATTGATAACCAATTAAACGTTATTTCTGATACATTAACGGCTGCTGAAATAAGCCTGCAAGATTTTCAATCAAGGAATGAGGTAATGGACTTAAGTTTCCAGGCTCAGCAGGTGTTTGAGTATATTCAGGATCTACAAAAGCAAAAAGCTGTACTCGAAGTTAAATCTCGTTACTACAATAATCTTAAAAGCTACATGAAAAAGAATTCTCAAAAAATTGATCAGCTTGTTGCACCATCGGCAATGGGTATTGAGGATCCTGTATTAAACGCTTTAGTTAGTAAACTTATTGAACTTTATGGTACAAAATCTGAGATTTTACTTTATTCTACAAAAATTAACCCATCAATAATTTCAATAAACACTCAAATTAGAAGTACACAAAATGCTATTCTCGGTAACATAGGCAACATTATTGAAAATTCAGATCAAACTTTGGCTGAAATTAATAAGCGTATTAAAAAAATAACTAACAAGGCAAGTTACCTGCCTGTAACACAACGCGAACTTGTTAACTATCAACGACAATTCGACCTTGCAAATAATATTTATACATACCTCCTACAAAAACGCTCCGAAGCTCAAATTACAATGGCATCTAATATGCCCGATAATGAAGTAATTGATGTTGCACGTGATGATACAAGCAACGACCCTGTTTTTCCAAAAAAATCACTTAACTACTTAATAGCCTTAATATTAGGCTTGGCATTACCTGTAGCATACATTCTGGGAAAAGATTATTTTAATGATTCTGTAATTGAAAAGAAAGACGTTGAAAGTGTTACCAACTTCCCAATTGTTGGTCAATTATTACACTCTAACAAAGACACTCAATTAGTAGTGTTCGATTCGCCAAAATCAAGCATCTCAGAAGCATTCCGATCATTACGAACAAATCTTCAATACTTAAATAAAGGAAAAAACAAAACCACTATAATGGTTACCGCCGATATGGTAAGTGCTGGTAAAACCTATGTTTCTATCAATATGGCAAGTATTTATGCACAATATGGTAAAAAAACAGTACTGCTTGGATTCGACCTTCGTAAACCTAAAATTTATCAAGACTTTGGGTTGAGTAATAATGTCGGTCTTACGTCTTACCTTATCAACAAAGCTTCAATTGATGATATTATTCAGCCATCCGGCAAAAGTGAATACTTAGATGTTATAATGGCAGGACCCATACCACCAAATCCATCTGAGTTAATTGCTTCCGAAAGATGTACCGAGTTATTTAAAGAACTTAAAGAACAGTACGATTACATTCTTATAGATACACCTCCGGTAGGTTTAGTTACTGATGCTTACTTGCTTATGCAACACACCGACATTAACATATTCCTTGTTCGCCAAGCTGTAACGCATAAAAAAGTGTTTGCTTCTATAATTGGTGATATTGAAGACCGTGGAATGAAAATGGCTATTGTAATTAATGATATTAAACTATCGGGTGGTGGTTATGGATATGGTTATGGATATGGTTATGGCTACGGTTATGGGTATGGATATGGTTATGGTTATGGGTATGGGTATGGGTATTATACAGATGACAAACCTGATAAAAAGAAATCTTTTACAAAAAGGTTATTTAACAAGGTATAACTATTAATGAATTCTAACAAAATAAACTTCGCCCTTATTGGTGCTGCCGGGTACATTGCTCCACGACATATGAGAGCAATAAAAGAAACGGGCAACAACCTAATTGCGGCTTTAGATCCGATGGATAGCGTTGGAATTATGGATAGGTTTTTTCCAAATGCCGACTTTTTTATTGAACCGGAACGATTTGACAGGCATCTTGATAAACTCAGACGTTCAGGTAATAACCATGTTAACTATGTGAGCATTTGTTCGCCAAACTATCTTCATGATGCCCACATACGTATGGCACTTAGGAACAATGCCAATGCGATTTGTGAGAAACCCCTTGTTTTAAACCCATGGAATCTTGATGGCTTACAGGAGATTGAAATAGAAACCGGCAAAAAAGTATTTAACATACTTCAACTTAGGTATCACAAAGCTATTCTCGAACTTAAGAAAAAAATTGATAGTCTTCCAAAAGACCGTATTCACGATATTGATTTAAGCTACATTACCTCCCGCGGTAGTTGGTATCATTACTCTTGGAAAGGTAATATATCAAAATCAGGAGGCATAGTTACAAATATTGGAATTCACTTTTTTGATATGCTTAGCTGGATATTTGGAGAAGCACTAACCAGTATTGTGCATATGATGAAGCACAATAAAGCCTCTGGAATGTTACAGTTGCAAAATGCTAATATACGTTGGTATTTAAGTGTTGATAAAAACGATTTACCTGAAACTGCAATTCAGAATAATAAGTCAACTTACCGCTCCATAACTGTTGATGGTAACGAAATTGAGTTTAGTGGTGGGTTTACCGACTTACATACCGAAAGCTATAGTAACATAATCAATAACAATGGTTATGGTATTACCGATGCACGAAACAGCATTGAAATTGCACATCGAATTAGAAATCAGAAAATTACACCTAACTATGGTGAAAAGCACCCTTTTTTAAAGCAATGAAAAAGCCAAAAACATCCTGGTATGCGGTTTACGTCAAATCGCGAAGCGAAAAAAAAGTTGCCATTGAATTTGAATATAGCAATGTTAATTATTACCTGCCTTTAATAAAAAGGCTAAAGCGGTGGAGCGATAGAAATAAATGGGTTGAGGAACCTCTTTTCAGATCATATATTTTCGTAAATATTGAACAAAGGGACTATTTTAAGGTATTGCAAATACAAGGTGCCGTTAAATACATATCATTTGAGGGACATGCTGTTCCGGTTCCTGAATCTCAAATTAACGCTATAAAATACTACCTTGAAGAAACAGATCCTGAAAATATTGACGATAGTAAATGGCAAAAAGGAACGAAGGTAGAAGTTATTTCGGGAAGTATGACCGGACTATCGGGTGAGCTAATTGAAATTAGAGGAAAAAAAACTGTCAAGGTTGAAATTGAAGCTATAGGTACTTCATTGCTGATACACATCCCAAAAAGTAAACTTAAAATATTGTAGTACATATTGTGAGATCGTCTTTTTTAAGTTAGCACACATTAACTTTCTAAACTGTTTGTAAAACATACAAGTTTACTTTGGGCTTGTGTTTGGAAACTATTACGTTTACTTTTGTTTATGTAGGGCTTGCTGAAAAACGCATATAATATATATTGTCAATAAGATATAGTTATT
>CAZGWS010000215.1:0-5171 GCA_964528805.1 uncultured Lentimicrobiaceae bacterium
CATATTTGTAATGAAAAAAGAAAGTTTTTATATACCGTCTCTAGACGGAATCAGGGCACTTGCAGTACTGCTCGTTTTTTTTTCACATGTTGGTTTTGGGCATTTAATACCTGGAGGATTCGGGGTAACGGTCTTCTTTTTTCTTAGTGGTTTTCTAATTACAACGCTGCTACGGCGAGAATTCCAAATCACTCGAAGTATAAATTACAAACATTTTGTTATTCGCCGTATATATAGGATATTACCACCAGCATACCTTGTCCTCTTATTTTCAATATTATTGGGTCTTTTTGGTATATTGCCTCACAATATGGACCCAATTGCAATTATGGCGCAAGTTGCACAACTAACTAATTATTATGCAATATTAATTGATAAACATCACTTTGCACCAGGAACTAATGTAATGTGGTCACTTGCTGTTGAGGAACATTTTTACCTCTTCTTTCCTCTTTTATTCCTTTTTCTCCTTAACCGAGTTGATAGAAAAAAAATACTGGCAGTTTTAATATCATTGTGCGCAATTATTTTGTTATGGAGATGTTATTTAGTTTTTGGACTTGATATAGGTAAACCCTATACATACAAAGCAACTGATACGAGAATTGACTCGATTTTATTCGGTTGCATGTTAGGTGTTTGGTTCAATCCCGTTCTCGATAAAACTGAAATTAAAAAGAACAGTACAAAAATAATATTATTAATTACATCAATTTCAATATTAATGTTTTGTTTTTTATACAGAGCACCCGAATTCAGGCAAAGTTTTAGATACACTTTGCAAGGTATAGCATTACTACCTCTATTCTTTATGGCCGTAAAATATCACGAGTTGACAATATTTAAATGGTTGAATTGGAAGTTACTCAGAGGCATAGGTATTATCTCCTATACAATGTATTTAATACATATGATTGCCATTAAAATAGCAGAACAGATCATCGACAACATATTTATCCAAATAATTATTAGCTTTGTTTTTACGATCAGTTTTTCAGTTTTGATGTATTATTTGATAGAGAAAAGAATGGCATTACTTCGTAGAAAATTGCACAGTGAAAATAAATAATCGTTTTTATTTTGTATTGCTTCAGTTGAAACTTGAAGTTCTCCATTTTCAACTGAAGTAATACAGTGCTAATGACTTAATATTGCTATATTAGTTATAATTTTTAGAGGTAATGGCCGGTTAGTAGTACCACGCAGCGTACCGCTTGGTTCTTTAGACCCCAATTTTGCAGAGTACCATCCGGCGATGGGATTTAAGCTGCCTTTGAATATTTGCCATTGCAGTGTATGATCCACAGATACAGAAAGTGATACGGATGAACCGAATTTAGTTACAATAAACTTGCCTGGGGCGTTGTTTGTTATAGAAAGTTCAGGCGAAAAATGAAAATTAATTTCGATATCGTGTTCAGTGCTGCCCTTTACTATATCGGTTATTTCTAATATTTTCCTACTGCTATCATAAGAGATAAGACGTTCGTGTGATACGTTTAACGATTTATAGCCATCGTGAGACCCAGATATAGACTGGATCCCCTCTTTTTCTGTTAATTTATTAGTAAAAAATCCACGGGCATGCTTAAGCCATAAAAAAGGGCCACCAATCGTTGATTGGTTTTGCTTGTCAATTCGCAGCGTATTGTGCGCGCTAGTTCCTTTAAAATAGTCTCGCCACTTTTGATCTGTATGGTAAACATAAGTACCTGGATCAGTTAACCACCAATGGTCATTAACTGCGAGACAAATACTAAGTGCATCAGCATGACCATGCGCGGCTGTAGTGGTATACCCAAGAGGGCCAGCGACAAAGATAATTTTGGCAATATCATCGCCTAATATTGCATACCCGCCTTTTTCATATACCTTCGGAATGCTGGTCCGATATATAGCATCGTGGTGTTCCAGAGTATTAACTGATTGTTTGTTGGCTATTTGAGAATACCAGAAGGCTTTTTCAGTTTGGGTTGCCGTACCAGTATCATACACTGCTTGTTGTGCCGTCAATACGTCCCAGTAAGCATCATGAGGCCAGGAAGCGCTGAACCGCGTTACAAAACCGTCATCCGAATCACCTATCTGTGGTGCTTTACCACCTGCTGGCGTCAAATCAGTAATAAATTGTGCCATCAATGTGACAAGCTCAACCAAATTCTCAGAAAAAGGGTCATCTAATCGATACCCAACAGTGATGCAGAACAACATATATTCCAGTACCCATAAGTGATAGTACAATGCTTGTTCCTTGTTTACCCCGTCGTCATAAGTCTGTTTTTTAAACTCACGCTCCAATTCCATTTTGGCATAGTTGCGCCATTCATCACCTTTAGGCCCTAAATTAAATACATGGCATGCTGTCCATAAGCCTGACAATTCACCTATTAGATGATTATTAGCAGAAGAATATCGTGACAAAAAATATCGTATGAAGTGTGATTGCTGAAATATTGAATGTCCTAGGGCGCGACTATCTGAAATTACACTAAACAAGCCATTACGACCATTTCGCGTAGCGACTAAGCTATGCACAAGACTCCAAGAAATAAGACGTAAGGCAGCTTCAAGTGAACTAGACCAATGAATACCGTAACCGCATGGGTTATTTTCAATCCATGATTCAATTTGAAAGGTGATTGACTTTAGGTAATGATTGTCGCCAGTAATCGCGTAGGCAACTGCTAAAGGTACTAGGTGATGATGTCGGGCAAGCTCCCAAGTCACCTTTATATTTCCAACTTTATTTTCGTCTCGATAGTTAAGTTTTTTTCCGTATGTTAGCGGAGCGCTAATATTAGTTGTAGGATCCAAGCGCCAGTTATAATTGCTTGGTAATGTAACTTGATGAGAGCCGAATATTTCAACTTTACCTGACAATAAGTGTTCTAGAGTTTTCTCATCTAATGTAAAAGACGCCTCCCAGTCTTCTTTAAACACACTAATATCAGGAAACAACAGAGAACGAGGTGTGACGTTACAATGTGGTTTCGGTACCCATCCTTGTTTTAGTTTGATCTCTTCTACTACTTGTTGGCTTGCTCTAGCCGCACGAAAAATAACTTCGTTTCCTCCCATAACACGCAGTCTGTTGATTAACCATTTAATGCGTACCATTATGATCCTTTCATATTAATGGTAAACCATAGTTCGAGATTGAGTAACGCCCATAATAATTTTTCGTGGTTTCGTTTCCCGGAAACATGTTCATGCAAATACCGGTGTAACTCATTTTTGTGGTAATAATGGCTGGTTAAGGAGTTGGCGCTTGTTAAATGATCATACAAATAATCACGCATGGAGCCTTTAAACCACTCGTTGACGGGGACTTTAAAGCCTACTTTAGGTCTGTTTATAATGCTTTCTGGTAGCAATTGTTTCATTGCTTGGCGTAAAATCCACTTCGTTGTTTTATTTTGAACTCGATAATTGTCAGGTAAGCCAGATATAAACTTTGCAACTTCTATGTCCATAAATGGCATTCTCGCTTCAAGTGATGCGGCCATTGTCATCCGATCGCCACGCTCCAAGAGATTATCAGGTAACCAACTCGTTTGGTCAAAGTACAGAATTTTTCTCAAGTATGAATTATCGTTATCCGTAGCAAATTGAACTCCATGCTTTGATTTCCCTATTATGTCATTAAGTAATCTACGTCTTTTCTGCCAGCTCATTGCGCCAAACCATCGAGGTAAACGTTCTTTCGAGTTGGCCATATTTAGTGTAGTTAATGCTGTTGCCGCACGAGAGTAACCATAAGGCAGCATGTTTAACAACAAAGAAATAACATTGTTGCGAATGATGGACGGTATATATTGGCTAAGACGAGCATAGCGCTCATAGACATGCTTGGGATAACCGCCTAAAAATTCGTCACTTCCTTCGCCAGTTAAGACCATCTTCACGCTGCGACGCGCCTCTTTGGCGAGTAAATAGATAGGAATGTCTGATGGCTCTGCAACAGGCGCATCTCGAAAGCGAATAAGATCAGGCAAGTGATCCATTAGTTCATTTTCTGACACGATCAATTCGTGGTGCTCAGTTGCAAACTGTTTTGCGATTACACGACAATGTGGCAATTCACTATATTTAGCCTCTTTAAACCCAACTGAAAAAGTACGTATAGGCAATGAGCTATGACGCGCCATTAAGGCGACTATCGCCGATGAATCTACTCCGCCCGACAAGAAGGCACCAAAAGGTACGTCACTGATCATACGAAGTTTGACCGCTTCATCAAGCACGCTAATAAAGTCATTCACCGGGTCGTCGGGTTGATTTGGACTCTTTAACGCAAATTTGTCTGGTGGCCAAAAATAACGCGTTTCCTTAAATTTTCCATTTTTCCAAATAGCAAAACTACCCGGCATAAGCTTACGTATACCTTTGAAAAGGGTTGCAGGAGCCGGAACATATCGGTAGGAAAAATAATCCCACAAGGCGGGTTCATCTACCTCACGGGCAATTTCAGGATGTTCTAAAATAGCTTTGATTTCTGAAGCAAATACTAAAGAATTCGAGTTTTGATAAATAAAAACCGGCTTTTTACCAAAATGATCACGCGCCAACAGCAAGCTAAGGTCTTTTTTATCCCACAGCGCAAATGCGAACATGCCGCGAAACCGTCTGATACAGTCCTTGCCCCAAATGCGATAGGCATGTAGTATTACTTCTGTATCGGAATTGGATGTGAACTGAGCTCCCAAAGCTTTTAACTCTTGCCTCAGAGTCTGAAAATTATAAATTTCACCATTAAACACCACTACATTACCCGTAGAGGCATCGATCATAGGCTGATGCCCACCGCCAATATCAATAATTGATAGTCGTCGATGTGCTAATGCGACTTCACTACCATTGCTAGAAAACCGCTCTGTATAAAATCCCTCATCATCAGGTCCACGATGCTCAATAACATCAGCCATTTGTTTTAATAATGAGCCCGAATTAAATTTCGGTTTCTGTGTTATCCAACCGGCAATACCACACATTAATAGCACCTCTGAATTTGCATTCTAAATTCACATTCTAATATTAAAAAGGGTGTAGTTCCTCTGCTATTAATATTCCCGAAAGTATTCGTGTAGATCTCGGTGGTTGGCGAATCATTAACAAAAATATCAATAACTTGTGGAAAACTCCCTCTCAATCCGTTAGATTGTTTGTGCAAG
>CAZGWS010000216.1:0-5164 GCA_964528805.1 uncultured Lentimicrobiaceae bacterium
ATAAATTCATCCGTTTCTTTCTTGAAAACAAGTTAGTAACATTTATTGTCCTGATTGTTGTAATTGCCCTTGGAATAGTAAATTCGCCATTTGGTTGGAAGACCGGTTTTTTACCTTCCGACCCTGTTCCTGTTGATGCAATCCCCGACATAGGCGAAAATCAACAAATAGTTTATACTGAGTGGCCCGGGCGATCACCACAAGATATTGAAGACCAAATATCCTATCCCCTAACAACAGCTTTATTAGGTATTCCGGGAGTAAAAACTATTCGTAGTAACTCCATTTTCGGACTATCCAGTATCTATATTATTTTTGATGAAGATATTGAATTTTATTGGGGACGAACCAGAATTTTGGAAAAACTTAATTCCTTACCTAAAGGCACATTGCCTGAAGATGTTACACCGGCACTTGGTCCTGATGCTACAGCATTGGGTCAAATTTACTGGTACACCCTTGAGGGGCGCGATAAAGAGGGCAATCCTGCCGGAGGATGGGATCCACAAGAGCTACGAACGATTCAGGATTTTTACGTTCGTTATTCGTTAACATCTGCTAAGGGTGTTGCCGAAGTAGCATCAATTGGTGGCTATGTGAAAGAATACCAAATTGATATCGACCCAAATGCCATGAAAGCCTATGGTGTTAATATTGCGGAGATTATGGCAGCCGTTAAAAATAGCAATCTCGACATTGGTGCACGAACGATAGAATTTAACCGTGTTGAATATTTAGTACGTGCACTTGGCTATATAAAAAGTCTGGAAGATCTTGAAAAAAGCGTTGTGGCCGTTCATAACAACGTACCAATACGCTTGGAAGATGTAGCCAACGTAAGCTTTGGTCCGGCTACACGCCGCGGCGGACTCGACAAAGGCGGATCCGAAGCTGTTGGTGGAGTAGTTGTTGCCCGTTATGGTGCAAACCCTATGGCAACAATTGAAAATGTAAAATCAAAAATAGCAGAAATTGCTGCAGGCTTACCATCAAAAACACTGGCAGACGGCACTGTTTCAAAAGTAACAATAGTCCCGTTTTACGACCGAACAGGACTAATAAAAGAAACTCTTGGCACGTTGGAAGAGGCACTCTCACTCGAAATATTAATCAGTATTCTCGTAGTTATCGTTTTGGTGATGAATTTACGTGCATCTCTTTTAATTTCCAGCCTACTGCCGATAGGAGTATTAATGACATTTATTTTAATGCGGCGTTTTGGTGTTGACGCCAATATTGTAGCACTTTCGGGTATTGCAATTGCCATTGGCGTAATGGTTGATGTGGGGATTGTTTTTACCGAGAATATTATTCGACATCTCGAAATGGAGAAGAATATTGGTGTCAGAGGTAAAAAACTTCTAACGGTTATTTATGATTCCACAATTGAGGTTGCCAGTGCTGTAATAACTGCACTAAGTACAACAATTGTGAGTTTCTTACCTGTATTTGCGATGCAATCTGCCGAGGGAAAACTATTTGGACCACTAGCCTACACTAAAACATTTGCAATGGTTTCAGCACTTTTTATTGGTTTAATTTTTATCCCGGCAATTGCTAACCTGTTATTCTCGATACGTTTCGACAAAAAGAAAGTTAAAATAACTTTTAATTTATTACTTGGAGCTGCAGGTATTGTCTTACTGTTTATTACAGGTAACTTAATTGCCATTGTACTTGTTGCCGTTGCAATAAATAATATTCTCGAAAACAGAATACATTGGTTTAACTCCTACAGATCAAACCTGATAAATATTATTTTAACATTGTCGGTGGTTATATACTTCCTTGCCAAAATGTGGATGCCATTAGGTGCTCAAAATAGCCTGTTTGTCAACTTTCTGTTTGTAATAGGAATTGTAGGCACAATCTTAGGTGGATTAATGACAATAGTACATTTTTACAAACAAATTCTTCGCTGGTGTTTGGATAATAAATGGCAATTTCTTTCAATACCTATTTTTGTTGTTTTGTTTGGCATTATGACATGGCAAGGATGGGACAAAATGTTTGGTTTTATGCCTAAGTTTGTAACCGAAACTGCTTTTTGGGAAAAAGCCGACAATCTATTCCCGGGTGTGGGCAACGAGTTTATGCCTACGTTGGATGAAGGTTCATTCCTGTTTATGCCCACAACCATGCCTCACTCAGGAATTGCAGAAAATACAGAAGTGATATCGTTGCTTGATAAAAAACTTAACACTATACCCGAAGTAGAAAATGTTGTAGGCAAATGGGGGCGTGTTAACTCTGCCCTTGATCCTGCACCAACATCTATGTTCGAGAATATCATAAATTATAAACCCGAATACATCCTTAATGAAGACGGACACAGGGTCCGTTTTAAAATAAATAAAGACAATGAATTTATTTTGAAAGATGGCAGCACGTACAATAGGGCTAATGATGGATTCAAGCTAATTGACAGGTCTAAGCTAATTGAAGATAAAAATGGTGAATATTTCCGCCAATGGCGTGATAAAATACATTCACCAGATGATATTTGGACGGAGATAATTAAGCAGACCAAAATACCCGGACTAACCTCAGCACCTAAACTGCAACCCATACAAACACGACTTGTTATGCTACAAACAGGAATGCGCGCTCCAATGGGGATAAAGGTTTTCGGTCCTGACTTGGAAACTATTGAGAAAGTAGGATTTAAAATTGAACACTACTTAAAAGATGTTAAAGGTGTGGAAGCAAGTTCAGTTTTTGCCGATCGTGTTGTAGGAAAGCCATATCTTGAACTTAAGATAAACCGCGATGCCATTGCACGTTATGGACTAAGTATTAATGGTCTTCAAACAATCTTAAGTAGTGCTATTGGTGGCATGCAACTAACATCTACAATTGAAGGACGAGAGCGTTTTCCGGTTAGGCTACGTTATTCGCGAGAGTTTCGTGATAATCCTGAAGATCTGAAGAAAATCCTAATCCCTACACCAATGGGCGTGCAAGTCCCACTTGGTGAGTTGGTTAAGGTTAACTATGTACGCGGACCTCAGCTTATCAAAAGTGAAAACACATTCCTTGTAGGCTATGTAATTTTTGATAAAAAACCACAATTTGCGGAAGTTGATGTTGTTGAGAATGCACAGAAATATTTAAAAGATAAAATTGAAAGCGGCGATTTTAGTTTGCCAAAAGGCGTTAGCTATATTTTTACCGGTAATTACGAAAATCAAATTAGAGCAACTAAACGACTGATGATAGTTGTTCCAATTTCTCTAATCCTTATCTTCCTTATTCTTTATTTCCAATTTAGTTCGGTTACAGTTTCACTAATGAGTTTTTCAGGTATATTGGTTGCATTTTCAGGTGGATTTATTATGATTTGGCTATACAGTCAGCCTTGGTTTATGAACTTTGATGTTGCAGGCATCAATATCCATGAGCTTTTCAGGATGAAGACGATTAACTTAAGCGTCGCGGTCTGGGTAGGGTTTATAGCCTTGTTCGGTATTGCTACTGATGACGGTGTGATTGTAGGAACGTATTTAAAACAAGTATTTGAACGTAATCATCCTCGTACAGTTGCCGATGTCAGACTATCAGTACTTGAAGCCGGTGCACAAAGGGTACGCCCTGCTATGATGACTGCCTCTTGTGCCATTATTGCCTTACTGCCTGTACTATCATCAACAGGAAAAGGTTCTGATATTATGGTTCCAATGGCAATCCCTTCATTTGGCGGTATGCTAATCCAAGTCATGACTATGTTTGTTGTGCCCGTACTTTACAGCATGTGGCAAGAGGGAAGAGTTAAAAGAGAAGCTAAACGTAATCAATAGAAGTTTTAATACCGAATCCGGTTAAAAGAGCATCTTTTTTAAACAGCATATTATGTTTAGCAAATAAAGTTACTCCAATATCCGGTATCCGGTTTAAGTACTAAATAAAAAAAAAGATAATCATGAAAAGAAAGTTCAAAATATTTTTACACACACTCGGTCTATTCCTGTTAATCATACTGAGTATCAATATGTCTGCTCAAAATCAACTTTATAATTACATAGAGATAGCTTCTGAAAACAATCCGGGGTTAAGAGCACACTTTAGCAATTATTTGGCAGCACTTGAAGTCGCACCACAGGTTAAGGCTCTGCCTGATCCTCAGGTAGCATTCGCATATTTTATCATGCCGGTTGAAACTCGTATGGGACCTCAGCAGGCTAAAATATCAGCATCACAAATGTTTCCGTGGTTCGGAACTCTTAAAGCTAAAGAAAATGTTGCAATCCAAAACGCAAAAGCAAAATTTGAAATATTCCAAGAGGCAAAGGCAAAACTAACTAACGATGTGAGAACCATGTACTTCAACATCTATTTT
This sequence comes from uncultured Lentimicrobiaceae bacterium, assembly GCA_964528805.1. Lineage (GTDB taxonomy): Bacteria > Bacteroidota > Bacteroidia > Bacteroidales > F082. The sequence continues at coordinate 4,337 of CAZGWS010000216.1, forward strand.
AATAAAAAAGCCATTCAAATAACGAAAGATAATATTGATATTCTACATACTTTCAGAAAACTGGCAAATATTAAATTCGAATCCGGGTTGGTATCGGCAGTTGATGAGTATCGTATTGAAATGGAAATTGGTGATTTGGAAAACCAATTATATCTATTAGTGGATACGCAAAACTCTTTAGAAGAGATATTTAAGAATATACTTAATGTTGACAAGCTTGATATAATAACACCGGAAACACTATGGGAAGATAATTTCCCACTAAGCAAACAAGCTGTGTTAGATTCAATAGGGCAAAATAATCATCAGTTGCTTACACTATCATTGCAAAATGATGCATTATCATATCGTAAAGAACTTGCAAAGAAAATGGGAAACCCTGTGATGTCGCTGGGCTTGGACTACATATTTGTTGGTAAAGGCAACAACAATCTTGCAGGAACAGATGCTTTCATCTTTCCTAAGATAGGAATCACAATCCCACTATACCGTAATAAATATAAAGCCATGGTAAATGAGGTAGTACACCTTCAGGAAGCTAAAGTATTTGAGAAGACAGATAAGGAAAATATCATAGATAATTTGCTTGAGAATATTTGGAAAAACTACCTTGATGCCAATCGCCGAATTGATCTTTACAAAACGCAACTTAAGCTTGCAACAAAATCGATAAAACTACTCGAAACCGCCTATGAAACTGGAAACAGAAATTTTGAAGAAATTCTCAGGATGGAACGTAAACTGCTGGCATATAGTCTTAAACTCGAGAAATCGCGATCTGATAAGCAAGCATCCGTTTCTTTTATTACGTATTTAATGGGTAATTAG
>CAZGWS010000217.1:0-5160 GCA_964528805.1 uncultured Lentimicrobiaceae bacterium
TAAATAGAAACATGGGTAAACCCAACAACCACAGCTAATAAATATATTGCATCATAAAATTTGACATATCTGAATTGGTTATTAAAGCAATATGCGATGGATACCCGGTTGATATTTTTTGTTAATAACTGATAGAATTTTATGATAATCGCCACTGTTATGAACGAAATCAATGTTATTACTGTCTATTATTAATACAGGGAATTTAGTTTGTTGTTTAATAAAATTGAAATAGCCATCTTGTATCTTTTCCAAATACTCATCCTTAATATTTTGCTCATATGATCGTGCTCGTATTTTAATGTTTTGTTGTAGTTTTTTAGTTTTAACGTGTAAATAGACAAACAAATCAGGACGAGGGAGTTGGCTAAAAATGATATTAAAGAAACGCATGTACAGCTGAAACTCATCAACCGGTAAAGTCTGTTCAGCAAATATTAACGATTTTACAATAAAATAATCGCTAATAGTAAATGATTTGAATAAATCTTGTGGTCCAAGTTTATCTTTTAATTGTTGAAATCGTGCTGCTAAGAACGACATCTCAAGGGGGAAAGCATATTTATCAGGCTCTGCGTAAAATTTAGGCAGAAACGAATTATCTTCAAATTGCTCCAGTATTAGCTTTGCGTTGTACTCGTTTGCAATAAGTGTAGCAAGTGATGTTTTACCGGCACCTATGTTTCCTTCTATGGCTATAAAATTATAATGCATTTATTTTACCATTTTTGTATATGCTAACTTTCGAATTATCAGGGCAAAGATCAAATAACACCTTATTAGTAACCTTCATTTGAGGATTAATAAAATCAGAGGCTATTTCATTTAGCGGCACAAGAGTAAAACTGCGCTCATGCAATCTTGGATGCGGAATAATTAAATCTTTAGTAGTAATTATCTCATCATTAAAGTACAGTATATCAATATCAATAGTTCGCGATGCATACCCGGAAGCAGTTCGGGATCTTCCCAAACCATATTCAATGTTACTTATTTTCTCAAGCACTTCCGATGCCTTATATTTTGAATCAACCAATAATACCTGATTTAAAAATAACACATCCGCAAAAAACCCTAGTGCCTCCGACTCATAAATTTGAGATCTTCTTACTATCAAACCTATGCCCTCAGAAATTTCTTTATCTGCCTTTTTAAGATACTCAAATCTCGGGTTAATATTACTGCCCAGTAACAAATATATACTATTATGTTCGATCATATTATTAACAACAAGCAGCAAAATTAGCAAATCTATTTGCCCATATTACCGAATGATTAAAAAAGAAATAAACATATGGAAAAATAATTATAATTTGATTTCACCCTTTAAAGCTAACTTTTAGGCTTGTATAACTTGTTTAGCAGCTTTCTGATTTTTAAATCATACTTTTTGTCTGTAGCCCACTTTCCGGTTAAACCCGTAATATCTTTTGCACTACCTCTTTTAACAAAATTAAAACGTGTATCTACAAGTTTTTTTGACACCTTCCCTGTTGAGGCATAGGCTTTTAAATGTTGAATGTGTGCTCTTACCCCATCACGTATATTTTTAAACGAAAGACCCTTGTTATTCATACCGGTTACTCCAAGTCCGCAAAAGTTATTTTGATGTTTATCTACAACTCCGTCAAATCGTAAAAATCCCGTTTCAAGACACATCTGCGCAAATGCAATATCAGGGTTCACCCCTTCGTGGTTTGCTTCTTCAATATATAATTTAGCAAGAGTTTGAGCATATGAGTAGTCAATTTTCTTATTTCTACTCCATAAAAAGTTAGCTAGAGCAGATGATTTTAATAAACCCGTTGCCATTATCATCTCTGAGGGTGCTGCTATTTTTTTAATTTTTATTTTATTGTTTGTTAAATACGAAACAGGAGTTAGATAGTGAACAGCAGAATTTGTATTGTGTGATTGATGCAAAATTAATTGTGATGAAGTTATGCTACTTGGTAAAGTTAAATGAATTCTAATACCAGAATATGTATATGAGCCAATACTAAACAACACCAGCAAAAATGTGAGTAGAATTTTTCTGCTTAATATCAATGTATTATCATTATTTAGCCAATGCATAATCATAATATAAAAGTCTAAATCATATACCATAATTTTAATCATATTTGATTTATTTATTCACAGTTATTTGTTAATATTGTAGTTTACAATTTGTACATTTAAAATATACTACTATGAAACAATTTTTCAAATTCATGTTTGCCTCAGCATTAGGTACTTTAATCACTATTATTGTTATTTTTTTACTATTTGCAGGAATGATTGCTTCGCTTATTTCCATGTCGGGCGACGAGGAAGTGAAAGTTAAAAATCACTCAGTTTTACGTATTGCCTGGAATACTCAAATTAAAGATAGGGCAAGTGAAAATCCATTGGAAGAATTTGATTTTGCAACTATGCAATCAAAAAAACCACTTGGTTTATATGAAATCCTTAATAATATTGATAAAGCCATCAAAGACCCAAGAATTGATGGTATATTTCTTGACATGGAAACTATTCCTGCCGGTGCTGCTACAACTGAAGAGATTAGAAATAAATTACTGGAATTTAAAAAATCGGGAAAATTTATTATTAGTTATGCAAATAGTTACGACCAAAAAGAATATTATTTGGCTAGTATTGCCGATAAAATTTATCTCAATGCTCAAGGGATGATTCTTTTCAAAGGATTAAACGTTCAACTCATGTTTTTTAAAGGACTACTGGATAAAATGGATATTGACATGCAGATTGTAAGAGGTCCAAATAACAAATATAAAAGTGCAGTTGAACCACTTATGCGCAATCACGTAAGTGAAGCAAACAGTGAGCAATTACATGAATTACTTAATTCAATATGGGGTAAATTTATAACATCAATATCTGAAAGTAGAGGAATTAGTATCGGTGATCTTACGAATATTGCCAATAAACTTGAACTTTCAACTGCTAAAAAAGCACTTGAGTATAAGTTTATTGATGGCGCAGTATATCGCGATGAAGTAATACAAAAGCTGAAAGAAAAAACCGGTCGCAAGAAAGGTGAAAAGCTAAATATGATTAATTTTGGCAAATACACAATGGCAAAGCTCACAAGCAAAAAAGGACTGAAAAGAAATCAAATAGCTATTGTTTTTGCTGAAGGGGAAATAATACAAGGCAAAAGTACCGGTCATAATATTGGTTCTGTTACATTAGCAAATGCCATAAGCAGCGCACGTAACGATAAGAAAGTAGTAGCAATCGTGTTGCGAGTAAACTCGCCGGGAGGCGATGCCCTTGCTTCTGAAATTATTAGACGAGAAGTGGAACTTGCCGGCAACGACAAACCAATTATTGTATCAATGGGTAATGTTGCAGCATCAGGTGGTTATTGGATTTCTACTAATGCTGATTATATTTTTGCACAACCTACAACTATTACAGGTTCAATTGGAGTGTTTGGCATAATCCCCAATATTGGAAATATGTTAAGTAAAAAACTTGGAATTAATGTTGACGACATCATGACAAACGAAAATTCTGATTTTATTGATGTGATGAAGCCTCTAAGCCCATTTCAACATGCAAAACTTGATGCGGCAATTACAAGAATATATAATGATTTTACTAATCTTGTAGCTCGCACCAGAAACCTCGACGTTGAATTTGTTGACAGCATTGCCAGAGGGCGTGTTTGGTCAGGTATTGACGCTAAAAATATTGGTTTAATTGACAGCCTTGGCGGCATTCAAGATGCTATTACTTATGCAGCAGAAAAAACAAATCTGGGTGATAATTATCGGATTACAACCTATCCTAAAAGAAAAGAATTCTTGGAACAGTTAGTATCTCAACTAACAGGACAGGCTAGCCAATCAATTGTGAAAAGTGAACTTGGTGATTATTACACCTACTATCAAAAAATTCAATCATTACAAAATATGAAAGGCATACAAGCACGACTTCCATTTTTTATGGAGCTGAACTAATATCAGTTAACAACAAATGTGTGGACGTTTTCAGCTATCGGTAAAGGGTAAGCAAATATCTGAACGCTTTAATATTGAGGTGTTTGATGAGTTATATACCCCTAATTATAACTGCGCACCATCACAATTGCTCCCGGTAATAACTAACCAACACCAAAAAATACTAAACTTTTTTCGTTGGGGATTGATATCGTCGTGGACACTAAAATCAAATGTTGGATATAATAATATAGTAGCACGTTCCGAAACTATAGCTATTAAGCCATCCTTTAAAGAAGCTTTTGCAAAACGGCGATGCATAATCCCGGCAAACGGTTATTACGAATGGAAAAAAGATATTAACAAAACGCCATATAGAATTTATTTAGAAAATGAGAAAATATTTGCCTTAGCAGGTATTTGGGAAACATGTAAGGATACTAAAAACAATACAATTAACTCATTTTCAATAATAACCACCAAGGCAAATAATGCTGTTGCAGGCATTCACCACAGGATGCCTGTTATACTAAATAATGAAGATGAGTACCTTTGGCTTAACGAAAATAATGAGGAATTGTTAAAACATTTGTTAGTCTCGCATAAAGTTGACGGGCTAAGCTGCTATCCCATATCAAAACTTGTTAACTCGGTAAAAAACAATAGTCCCGGCATTATTAATAAGGAAAGAGAGTGCCAGCAAACTATTTTTTAATACGTATGGCAATGTGTGAAATTTTTATTCACCAGTGCAATACTTCTTTTACTAAATAATAGATAACTTATCATTGTTGATATAAGATTTATCAAATTTTCTAACAATAACATCCTTAGTCAAACGAAAGAATATTCAAGTTGTAACATTTGTATTAACTCACCGTTAGAAATATATATAGTGCTAACTGCCTATTTATTATAAGGATTACAAAAGTTGCCAAGAATAAAATTGGTATATGTCATCATCTTTGAAACTTGTTCATCTTGAAGTATTTCTATACTTCTACAATTCACAAGATCCAAATCTAACGCACTTCCGAACTTTTCAGCAACCCTTACATAAGACGGAAGAACTCTTAAAATGTTTTTGAAACGGCTATCGTATAAAAAGAAATTTAATGCATAGGCTAAATGATTCTTTTTTAATCTGAAGACATAACAATAGTTCGTTAAGGTTTTATAACACATACTAAATCAAGTGCTTACAAGACAA
>CAZGWS010000218.1:0-5157 GCA_964528805.1 uncultured Lentimicrobiaceae bacterium
TTATGTAAATATCTTCCATTTTCTTTTATTAATATTACTTTCTGTATGTTCTGCTCGCTTGTACCGAACGGTTTGGCTATGTGTAGTGCAGATTTACGAAGTGTTTTAGCTTCATAATCTTTCAGCTCACAATAAACTCCCGCAATACGTATGAGCTTTTATTGGACTTTTGTGCTTATATTATTTCTTTAATTTCCTTTTGTTTGGACAAGTTCAAGTCATGCCAAAAATCAGTCTTTTTATTTTTTTTAATAAAGGCTGCAACTTCTTGTATGAATTCATAGTTATCAATGTTCAAAATCATTTTAACTAATTCAATTTTTGCTATCTGAATATTCATGTCAATGTCAATTTAAATTCATTTCAAATGTACTAACTTTTTATATCTCACTATTTTTTACATGAAGCGCAACTGACGATATATCAATATATTTAGTCTTTGCAAAAACACACTAAATACTGCGTTATTCTCGTTTTTGAATCAGTCAACTACAATTTGTAAATTCCTTGAATTCAAAAACTTCGAAAGCCTTGTCTTCGACGCTTTCTTATCAAAGCCTTGAGAGTGATGAGTTTTCTTGTAGGGGCTATTTAAAAAGTCTATTCATGAAGCTGATAAATTTATAAGGTCAGTTTTGCAATTGGCCATTATTTTTACCGTTGTTTATATTTACTCAATGTGTAATATAACTGAATTGCTCCGGATGCCTGCCGGTTTTATCACGATAAAAATCTTCAATAATCTTCATGTCAGCCTCAATGTTACCGGTTGGATAAATTGGAGGACCTATCCCGGCTACTTTTGTCCGGTAGTCGAGGTAACACAATAGTATTGGGACTTTTGCCTGTAAGGCAATATGATAAAATCCCATTTTCCAACGCTTGGTTAATTTACGCGTCCCTTCCGGTGTAATGCCAAGCATCATAGGGTCATATTCTTTAAACATATTTGCAACCTGAATAACTTTGCTTGTTGCTCTGTTTCTGTCAACCGGTATTCCTCCGGCTTTTTTTAATAGTCCGCCCAAAGGTCCTTTAAAGGCTTCTTTTTTTATTAAAAGTTTTATAGGAACATCTTTTATCCAACAGTAAAACCTGCCAACGTAAAAATCAAGATTACTTGTGTGTGGTGCGATAATAAGAATAGCCTGAGTTATATTCTTCGGAACGCCACCGACAGCTTTCCATCCCAAAATAAAAAATATTAGTTTTGATATTATTTTCATATAGTTAACTTTTTTAGTTGCTGAAATGCAAAAAAAATGCTTCAAAATTAAAAACTTACATATCTGTTTAAATGTGCGATAAAAGTATATAAATATTTTTACTTACATCATTCGGCTTTAATAGTTTGATTTTATTTATTAGGCTGTTGCCGATAGTTTGTTGGAATATACTAAAATCAATATATTTTGAGCAATGATGAATTTATATTGTTGTAATAGATCATCAATAAAAATAGCTGTACAATTTATAATAATTATAAGCTGATATTTATGCATACTATTGATAAGATTTTTACTTTTGCACCTTACAAATTGACAATGCCAAAAGCATTGCCCGGTTGACATATAAATTAATAAAAGGAACAACAATGAATACTAATAGCTTTGTAAACAGGCATAATGGTCCATCTGTTGAGGATGTAAAAAACATGTTAGTACGCATGAGCATTAATTCGGTAGATGAGTTAATAGATCGTACTATTCCCAAGGATATCCGACTCTTAAATGAACTTGATATTGAGGGTGATATGAGCGAATATGAGTATCTGAAACACATGAGGAAACTTGCTAAGAAAAATAAGCTGTTTAAAACATACATTGGCATGGGGTATTATAATACAATTGTGCCCCCTGTTGTTCTGAGAAACGTTTTTGAAAACCCCGGGTGGTACACTTCGTACACACCATATCAAGCAGAAATTTCACAAGGCCGACTGGAAGCATTACTAAATTTCCAGACAATGGTTTCTGACTTAACAGGTATGCCACTTGCAAATTCATCGTTGCTTGATGAGGGCACAGCTGCTGCCGAAGCAATGCTAATGTATTACAATTCACGTCCGCGTGCAAAAGTTAAAGCCAATGCTAATATTTTTTACGTGAGCAAGAACATGTTCCCTCAAACATTGGGTGTGCTAAAAACGCATGCAATATCAAAGGGTATTAACCTTAGAGTTGTTAACTGTAACAGCTTTGATTTTACTGCTGATGTATTCGGATGTATGCTTCAATATCCGGATGACAAGGGTAATGTACCAGACTATAGCAGTATAGTTGCAAAAGCTAAAAAAAATGATATTCCCATCGCTGTTGCTTCCGATTTAATGAGTTTAGCATTGTTAACTCCTCCGGGTGAATGGGGTGCTGACGTTGTATTTGGTTCGGCACAACGTATGGGCGTTCCTTTGGGATTTGGAGGTCCTCATGCTGCATTTTTTGCCACAACCGAAAATAATAAACGAAATATCCCCGGAAGGATTATTGGTATATCTAAAGATAGTAATGGAAACAGAGCCTTGCGGATGGCTTTGCAAACTCGCGAACAGCACATAAAAAGAGAACGTGCTACATCAAATATATGTACTGCGCAGGCGTTACTCGCCATTATGTCAGGCTTTTACGGAATGTATCATGGTGCCGATGGAATTAAAAATATCGCCCTCAATATACATTCATTAGCAGGCTCTTTGTCAAAAGCCATTACAAAACTTGGTTACAAACAGCTGAATAAATATTTTTTCGATACACTTTATATTGAAATTCCTGAAAACGTAATTATCGATAATCTTAAAACAATTGCCTTAAGTCATGAAGTTAATTTACATTACTTTGATGATGACACACATGTTGGTATAAGCATCGACGAAACAATAAATGAAAATGATGTGGCTATGTTAGTTGCAATTTTTGCAAAAGCTGCCGGCATCGAGAAATTTGAACTAAGTTTTCCGGAAGATGGCATAGAAACAATGGAATTTATACCTAAGTCGCTGCGACGTTCGTCAGAGTTTATGCAAAATAGTATTTTTAATTCATATCATTCGGAGACTGAGATGATGCGTTATATGAAAATGCTTGAGAACAAAGATCTATCTTTAAATCGTACCATGATTCCACTTGGCTCTTGCACAATGAAACTAAATGCTGTTAGTGAGTTGATACCAATAAGCTGGCCTGAGTTTACTGATATCCATCCGTTTGTGCCAACAAACCAAGCTACAGGCTACTTGGAGATTATTAATGATATGAACAGAATACTATCTGTAGTAACCGGTTTCTCAGCAATTTCATTTCAACCTAACTCGGGTGCTGCCGGTGAATATACCGGATTGCTTGCAATAAGTGAATATCAAAAGAGCATTGGGCAGTCGCAACGTAAGATATGTTTAATTCCGGCTTCGGCTCATGGAACAAACCCTGCCAGCTCTGTTATGGCCGGTTATAAAGTTGTGGTTATTAAAACTGCCGAAAATGGTAATATTGACATTGATGATTTGCGCCTGAAAGCAGAAAAATATAAAGATGAGCTTGGCGCAATAATGATCACTTACCCATCAACACATGGTATTTTTGAAGAGGGAATAAGAGAAATTGTTAGCATAGTTCATAAAAACGGCGGTCAGGTTTATATGGATGGTGCTAATATGAATGCTCAGGTTGGGCTTACAAATCCCGGCTTCATTGGTGCCGATGTTTGTCATCTTAACTTGCACAAAACATTTGCCATACCTCATGGTGGAGGTGGTCCCGGTGTTGGTCCCATTGGTGTTGCTAAACATCTTGTGCCTTTTTTACCCGGACATATAATTTTACCTGCTGATGGTGGACGTAATAGTCTTGCTGTGTCATCGGCACCTTTTGGTAGTGCTCTTGTGCTTTTAATATCGTATGGATACTTAAAACTTCTTGGCGCAAACGGACTAACAAATGTATCTAAAATGGCTATTCTTAATGCCAACTATATGATGAATGAGCTAAAAAATGATTATCCAATTTTATACAGAGGTAGTAATGGTAGCGTTGGTCATGAAATGATTTTAGATTGTAATAAATTTAGCAAGACAGCCGGTGTTGAAGTTATTGATATCGCCAAAAGGCTTATGGATTATGGCTTTCATGCTCCTACGGTTGCTTTTCCTGTACATGGTACTTTAATGATTGAGCCTACTGAGAGTGAGCCTCTTTTGGAGATGAATTATTTTATTGATGCCATGAAATCAATCAGAGGTGAAATAAGAGAGATTGAAGAGGGTAAGGCAGATAAATTGAATAATGTTATTGTAAATGCACCCCATACTGCCGAAATGCTTATTGCAGATAGTTGGGAATTTCCTTACAATCGTGAAGCCGCTGCATTCCCACTTAGTTGGGTTCGTGATAATAAATATTTTACCCCTGTTTCTAAAATAGACGATGCCTTTGGCGATAGAAACCTTTGCTCTTGCTTGCCGGTTGAAGATTATGAGAATGAATAGTTTTAAGGCAATTCAAATTTGTTAAAAGTGCTGGTAGTTTGAATAATCCGAGAGTATTTCTAATTCAGCTTTAATTTTTTTATTCCATCTTTTCTGTTCTGTAATGTTAATGCTGTGATTTGTATCCCTGTCGTAACTCTTCTGATAGTTGGAATACTGTTTTTCAAGTTTTGATTTTATCCGGTTTATGCTCCTGCTGTTCATCCTTTTGGCAGCTGTAAGATTTAGTATCTCTTTGTACAGTTTTCTTCCAAACAACTCACAAATATCGAAATGAAGTTGCTCATGTGCCAGCACATTTTTAATCTTATCACGATTGGTTAATTTTGGATTCCACCATGATTTTTTGCAATAAAATCGAACATATATTTCTCCGGAAATATCATCTCCATCGTAGGTAATATCATATCCAAAACCGCTGTAAGTACTTGCCACAGAGTTTCCTGCGCTCCATTTCCTGCTTCCTTTAAAATCCTCACGATTAAGTAATGTGTTTTTATCCCAGTCAATTGCATCTCCGTTAGGCGTATTATAGCACTTTGCATTATTTGTGGGTTTGCTTTTAAATACCGGAACAGCCTTCAAACTATTGTGTATGGTAATTGAACTTAAAATTAGTATGAAGCCAAAAGACAATAATAATATTGTCGGTAATTTTGCCTGATTATGCATAAATA
>CAZGWS010000219.1:0-5146 GCA_964528805.1 uncultured Lentimicrobiaceae bacterium
TTGTGTGGTAATTGAAAAGACCCTCTATTGGATTTTTTACGATAATACCCGGAGTGATTCCATTATCGCAACAGGCATCTAATAATATTTCCCTAAAATAATAAGCAATTGAGCCGGTAAAGCTTACTTTAAGGTTTTCGTAATTGTCGTATTGTTTTATCTGATTGTCAATAAAATCGATAAAAGAAAGTTTTATGGAGTTGTGAATCCAGCTGTTGCTGATATTTTTAGCAGCAAATATGCTAATAGTAGAAATGAAACTGTTCGGTTTTGGTTTATTGTAAATGCTGTTTAAAACTCCTTCAAAGGATGTGTTGTAGTAATTATAAAAACTATTTATGATTTTGAGAGGGGCTCTTTCTTCAAGAATCCCTTTTAATATCTTCATTCCAATGTATGTGCCACTACCCTCATCACCTATCAGATAGCCAACTGACGGAACATTTTGTACTATATGTTTTCCATCCCACCGGCATGAATTTGAACCTGTTCCCAATATACATGCTATACCCTCATTGCTTTTTAGTAAAGCAACAGCAGCTCCAAAGAGATCATGATTAACCTCAATAATTGAATTAGGGAATAACTCCGACAGTATATTTTTAACCATTGTACAGTTTTTATCAGATGAACACCCCGATCCGTAAAAGAATATTTTATCAATTAAGTTATCTGATAGGATGGGTGTCAGTTCCAATTTCATGCTGCTAACTATGCTGTTTTTACTAAAATAATAAGGATTATATCCTGTCGTTGTAAGTGTGCTTACTATTTTGTTGCCATCGGTTAATAACCAACTTGTTTTGGTTGAACCACTATCTGCAATTAATATCATAATAAGTTTATTATTTTTGGAAGAAAGATAATTATTCCAACAATTAATGCCGTAATTGAAATAACAAATACTGCTCCTGCTGCCAAATCTTTAATAATACCGGCTTTACTATTTTTTGACGGTGAAACAAGGTTTACTATCTCTTCAACGGAAGTGTTAAAAATTTCGGCTGATATAACCAATCCAATAACAATAGTTATTGCTACCCACTCAAGGCTGCTTATGTTTAAAACTAATCCTAATATTATAGCGATAATAGCTAATACTGAGTGGATTGCAAAATTATGTTGCGTACGAATTACGTATTTGAGTCCGTTAATTGCGTAGCCAAAACTTTTTAATCTGTCTGTTATTGAAAACTTATGTAACATTCTATTTTTTTTCAAAAATAACAAAATGAACTTTATGATTAGAATTTCATCATTGGTAATGTTAATATTTACCTGATAAAGATAAAGCTAAGAAGATTTAAACTTAATAACGGCTCTTTTTTTCCATTTTCCTGAGAGGTAATAAAAATAGGATATTGTAACACCAAATAGCCAGGCAATTGGGATGCCCCACCAAATACCGTCAGTACCTATATTGCCTGATAGCCACCACGATACAGGTAGCCTGATTGCCCAAAGAGCAATTATTGTTATTATCATTGGCATTAAAGTGTCGCCTGCACCTCTAAGTACTCCGTTAAAGATAAACATCGTTGAGAAAACAACATAAAAAGGAGTTACGATATAAATGTAATGTTTTCCTATTTCAATAACTTCGGCACTATTAGTAAATATGCTCATAAGCGGACCGGCAAAAAGAAGTGCGAATACTGTAACTGTTAGTGATATTGAGTTTATCATCAACAGGGTTGACTTTAATCCCTTGTTAATTCGGTAAAACTTATTTGCACCAATATTCTGACCCACAAATGTTGATATTGCCGCTGAGAAGTTCATTGCCGGCATTACTGCAAAAGAATCTATACGCATGGCTATGCTGTATGCGGCAATGGTAGGTACTCCAAATACATTAACTATTTTATAGAGTGCCAAAAAGCCTACTGCCACAAATGTTTGCTGGAAGCCTGATGGTAGCCCAATACGCAGGCTTTTTTTAAATATATCTTTGTCAAACCTCATTTTTAGGGGCGAGAAATCGAGGAAACTATGATATTTGTTTATATATATTACAATTGTAAAAAATGCACCTCCTTGTGCTAATACTGTTGCTGCTGCCACTCCAGAAATACCCCAACCGAAAACCATAACGAAGAGCAGGTCGAGACCAATATTTACAAGTGTTGAAATAACCAAAAAGTAAACCGGCGTTTTCGAGTCACCGAGTCCGCGAAGAATGGCACTTGTACCTTGAAAGCCGAAAAAGAAGATAAAGCCAAGGGCATAAATATTAAAATATTCAATTGCGAGCGGCATTACTTCTTCCGGTAATCCAATTATATTAAATATGTAAGGGCTTAGTGAGATGCCAACAATAGTTAGGAAAATTGATGCAAAAAACATGAAAATGTAGAGAGTGTCAATTGTATGTTTTACATTATCCAATTGTTTTGCCCCAAAATATTGCGCAATCATTACAGTTGCACCTATTGCCATGCCCACAACAAATGATATAAGAGCAAAAATAAAAGGGAAGTTTGCACCTACTGCGGCAAGAGCTTCTTCACCCAATACTTTCCCCACAACAATGCTGTCAACAATATTATAAAGCTGTTGAAACACATTACCAAGAAGCATTGGTAAAGCGAAATTTAATATGCGTCTTCCTTCTTTACCTGTTGTGAGGTCTTTCAATTACACAATGATTAAATAATTTAACTACTAATAAACTTATGGCAAAGCCTATTTCTTTTTTGGTTTGATAAGATTATCAGGTTTCAACATGTTTTTGGGGTTCATCTTGTTTACACTTGATTTTATATCATTTATTTCGGAGGCAACATCAGTAATATCATTTTTAATGTTAGTGTCTTCGGTGGCTTTTTTAAAATCTTTAATGCCTTTTCCCAGTCCTTTAGCGAGTTCGGGTATTTTTTTTCCTCCAAATAAAAGTAATACAACAACGAGTATTATTATTATTTCAGGTCCACCTATCCATCCTGCATATTGTATCATAGTTGTAAAATTAATTTTTAATAAAAACGTTTTGTGTAATTGCCGTACCATCCGGTTGCATGGCTTTTATAACAAGATTGCCGGCATGTATATCGCTTACAATCAATTTGTTGCCATTCATATAAACGGTTGTTGAATCGCAAATATCATCAAAAGTATGGATACCCCATGCTGTAACTGACAACTCACCTGTAGTGCTGCCTGTTTGAATGTACTCAGGGGCTAACTTATTAAAAGCATAGCACTTAGTTAAGCCAATAGTTCCATAAAATTTTATATTTAGTACATCTCCAACTGTGATTGTGTCGGCATGAACGATGCTGTCAATTTGAATGATAAAGTCTTCAGTTGCAGGTCCGTTGTTTTTTTTGCACCCCGACCATACAAACGTTAGTAGTGTTAAGGTTATGAATGCAGTAATAAATAGTGTGTTGGTTTTCATGTTTTTCATTTTGTATTATTTTTAAATCCCTAATATTTTAGCATCCACAAAGAAACTACTTTTAATTTCAATATCTGTGGTATTAGATATAAGTTGTCGTGTAACTGTGTGGCTGCGGAGTGTATAGCTATCTTTTTTAATATAATCTTTAAGGTCATCACTGCCGGTTTCGAGTACGATAGTAGTTAAACCTGTTTGGGAAATGTCATCTATCCAAGCAATTTTTTTTTCGTCAACACCGTCTGCATTTATATAAATTTCGATGCTTTTGAGAAAGTCAAAGGTTTGTGATGTAGGAGATTTTATATTCATACTCATATTTGTAAGATTAATTTGTTCAATTAAATTAGTACGAGTATCGTTATTCTCAAAAGTTGTTTCAGAGTTTGTTGGTATATTGGGTGTCCAAACATCAAAAGGAACGTCGATATAAAATGATGAATTAATTGTTATATCGGATGTATAGTCCATTTTAAAGTGGGTTAATTTATCAATTTCTTTACACGATTCGTGGGCGATGATAAGAGGAATTAATATAAGGAGTAACTTTTTCATGGCGATAATTTATGCAAAAGTACTATTTTTTTTACCAAGGGTTTATTAACTTACGTGTATCATTTCTTTCATATTTGCAATTTGTTCATCAGTACCAAGTACAAATAATTTAGAATTAGGAATTAGTATTGTATCCGGAGATGGATTAATTATATAATCACCTGATAATGTTTTGTATCCTATAATGTTAGCTCCAGATTTTTTACGAACGCCAATTTCTCTAATTGGTTTATTTACAAGGTTGACCGGCAGACTTTCGCATATAATTTCAGCAAGATGTGTTGATGTGTCACTATTAATTGCGAGGTGTTCGAGGAACCCAACAATGTCGGGTTGTGCTATAAGAGTAGCCATATGAGCACCGCCAACTCTTTCGGGCATCACCACGCTGTCAACACCAGCCATTCGTAACTTTTTATCTGAGCTTTCGCTGGATGCCCTACTAATAATTTTCAGATCGTGTTTTAATGAACGAGCTGTGAGAACAACGTATAGATTGTCAGCATCGTTAGGCAAACTGGATATTAGTGATTTTGCTGATTTAATACCTGCTTTTATTAAGATATCATCTTCGGTGGCGTCGCCTTCAACAAAAGTTGCCGGCATACCCATATTGTTAATAACGATGTTGTGATTTTTATCAACAACAACAACTTCGAGACCGCGAGACTGTAATTCGTCAACTACCTGTTTGCCATTTCTGCCAAAGCCTACAACTATAATATGATTTTCCATTTTCTTTGATCTACTTTTTTTATTATTTTTTGTATAAAAAAATCGCAATTGGCTATGGACTAATTTCTGAGTAAGTACGCTTATTGTGTAGCCAAGTATCACCAAACTTGTTAGTATTAACCCTGATGTAAAAAGTTTTCCTGCTCCCGATAGTTTTTGTACTTCACCAAAGCCAACAGTGGAGACGGTAATTATTGTCATGTAAAACGCATCGATAAAACTAAAATTATCAAGCAGCATATAACCTACAATGCCAATGTTTATTACGAGTAATAACAACAACCCTGCTATTATTACATGTTTATTGCCATTAGTATTGTCCAAATTTGTAAAATTTATTTATTTATGCAAAATTATAAAATTAAGTTACCCAATTGATAAATAATAACTTATTGTGCTTCGCTTTTGTTTTGCACTTTTAATATATCCTTAAATTCGCAACTAAGTTACTAACAA
>CAZGWS010000220.1:0-1669 GCA_964528805.1 uncultured Lentimicrobiaceae bacterium
ATATTATTTCTAATTTAGCAACGAAAAATTATTTATTTTATATGCAATCAATCGTTAAGTGAGGTTGTCAGTTGTATCGTTGCGATAAATTGAAGAGTCTGAATTATATATAATAAGTAAGGTTTCAAAAGAAAAAAAGTATCCATTATGAATATATTAGAAAAACATTTTTCGAAATTCAGGAATAACATTATAGGCATCGACTTTGAGTTTAATACACCATATGGTAAAAAAAAGATGGTTTATGCCGACTGGATTGCGAGTGGCAGGTTGTATAAGCCTATTGAGGATAAAATGCTGGACATTATTGGTCCTAATATAGGTAATACACATTCAGAAACTACTGAAACGGGTGTTTTAATGACTAAAGCATATCATGAAGCTCACAATATTTTAAAAGATCATGTTGGAGCCAATGAGGATGATGTTATAATAACAGCAGGTTTTGGAATGACGGCGGTAGTTAATAAGCTACAGAGGATATTGGGATTACGCAACTGTGCAACTTTTACCGCAGATAGAGAATGTATTGTAAAAAAGGACAAGGTGGTTGTTTTTATTACACACATGGAGCATCATTCTAATCATACTTCGTGGTTAGAAACGGTTGCAAAAGTTGTTGTACTTAAGCCGGATACTGCTAATAATGTTAACAAAAATGAGCTAATAAAACAGATCGAGCTTCATAAAAACTACAAGTTAAAGATTGGTTCGTTCACAGCAGGTTCAAATGTAACAGGCATAGTTCCTCCATATTTTGAGATGGCAGAGATAATGCACAAGCACGGAGGAATTGCCATGGTTGATTTTGCAGGTGCAGCACCATACGTTAACATTAACATGCATCCGGAAAACCCACTTCAATGCTTGGATGCTATTTTCTTTTCGCCACATAAATTTTTAGGTGGTCCCGGCACATCGGGAGTTTTGATTTTTTGCAAGCATCTGTACAATAAGGCAGTTCCTGATAATCCCGGTGGTGGCACTGTTGAGTGGACAGATCCATGGGGAGGCCATAAATACTTTGATGATATTGAGTTACGTGAAGATGGAGGAACTCCCGGGTTTCTGCAGGCAATCAGGAGTGCTTATACGATTAAGATTAAAACACAAATGGATGTAAAAATGATTGCTGCACGTGAGACAGAGTTAGTGAAAACTGCATTTGAAGGCTTTTTGAAAATTAACGGAATTCATATTTTGGCAGACAATGTAACACATCGCTTAGGTGTAATATCATTTTGGTTTGAGCATATTCATTTTAACTTAATCTCAAAGTTACTTAACGATAGGTATGGCGTGCAAGTAAGAGGTGGTTGCGCATGTGCCGGCACGTATGGGCATTTTTTACTTAATGTAACTCCGGAAGAATCGCATAATATAGTGGAAAGAATTAACTGTGGTGATTTGTCGAATAAACCCGGATTTGTTCGAGTATCGCTTCATCCGACAATGACTGATGAAGAGCTAAGGTTTATTATTTCAGCAGTAAATGATATTGCTATTAATCATAAATCGTGGGGTAAAGATTATATTTATAATAAACATACTAATGAATTTATCCATAAAGATTATAATGACGGTATAGATAAAAAGATTGAAAAGTGGTTCGAGATTTAGGAATATGCATCAAAATGTTTAATTGGAGGGTTATGTTTTAGAATAATGC
>CAZGWS010000220.1:1769-4968 GCA_964528805.1 uncultured Lentimicrobiaceae bacterium
AATTTGAATAAATATGAATTTATTATCTGATAATGTAATTCCGGGAAATTACGGAAAAATTTTCGAAGTTAGTGCGATAAAAAGTATTCATTTGGAAAAGATTAAATCGGCAATATTTAAAATTAATGGAGTAAAAGATGTATTAATAAACAAGGATACCTTTCTGAGAGAAATTACAGTACACACATCTTCGTTGGTCAAAATTGAAGATATTCAGAAGGAAGTCATTAAAATTGGTTTTCATGCTATTCCAAAATCTCTTTTCCCCTTGTAGGTGTAATACAAATATCAGGCTTAAAGAAACAATAGATATTGATGGAGCTAATTTATTGTACCAACAGCACCATTTAGGTTGACGAAGGAGAGACTATTTCTCTATCTATTTGTTTATTTACTTTACTTTTTCTTTCTTTAGTTATAAAACTATCATTGTTATATTTTCATGAAATTGCATCTTGATTTGCCGAACTTGTTAAAAAATCTAATTTTTATAATAAAAAAGACGATTTGGAAGTATATATTGAAGCAAAGATAACAAAAGAAAAATTGAGGTTATTTAAAATTAAATTGGACAAATAGAACCACTTAAAATGAACCATTCTAAAAATATTTATCAACAAAATGGCTATAATTAAGGGAGGCTTGTAAGAAAAAGTAAATCTTCCTTTTATTTACGAAAATTTACAAAAAATTGAAGATGGATATCTGTTAAAGATTTTGGAAAAAACTATTAATTATTAAAATCAAAAAAAAATGAATCAGGTTTCAATAAAGGATGCTGAGAAATTAAGCAGGAAGGATTTATTTCAAAAATTAGATTCATCCACTAAAGGATTGTCAACAGAGGAAGCAGAAAAGCGTCTTGAAGAAATTGGACCTAATGCATTACCGAGAGAACACAAAAGTATTTTAATCAAGTTTTTGAGCTATTTTTGGGGACCTATTCCGTGGATGATAGAAATTGCAGCTATCTTATCGCTTATAGTGAAACACTGGACCGACTTTTTTGTCATTTTTGTATTGCTGTTGTTTAATGCCTGCATAGGATTTTGGCAAGAGTTAAAAGCAAGCAACGCTCTTGATGCGCTTAAAGCCCAACTGGCTTTAAAAGCTAAGATTTTTCGTGATGGAAAATGGATAGAGTTTGAAGCCAGTAAAATTGTACCCGGCGATATGGTTCGTATAAAAATAGGAGATATTATTCCTGCCGATATAAAACTACTTGACGGTGATTATGTGAGTGTGGATCAAGCATCACTAACTGGAGAATCATTGCCTGTAAATAAAAAACAGGATGATATTTGCTATTCGGGAACCATTGTTAAACAAGGAGAAATGACAGGTATTGTTGTTGCTACCGGATCTAATACCTATTTTGGAAAAACAGCAGGACTTGTCTCAAATGCCGGAGCTACTTCTCATTTTCAAAAAGCTGTTATTCATATTGGCGATTATCTGATATTTCTCAGCCTTGGGCTGGTATCAATACTATTTCTTGTACAATTTTTAAGAGGTGATAACATTATTAGTTTAATTCAATTTGCCTTGATCTTGACCGTTGCTTCCATACCTGTAGCAATGCCCGCTGTATTATCTGTAACTATGGCTGTTGGCGCATTAGTTTTATCTAAAAAGAAAGTAATTGTTTCCAGATTAGAGGCTATTGAAGAAGCAGCAGGACTAGAAATTTTATGCTCAGATAAAACAGGAACACTTACACAAAATAAATTGACACTAGGAAATTCTGTTTTGTTTGAAGCCAACGATGAACAAGAACTTATTTTAAATGCTTCTTTATCTTCAGAATTAGATACCCACGATTCTATTGACTTAACCGTGGTATCAGGGCTACAGGATAAAAAGTTATTGTCCTCTTTCTCTCTTAAAAAATACATTCCATTCGATCCTGTTCGTAAAAGATCTGAAGCTATATTTGCAGATACCAACTTAAAGGAGTTTAGTACCACAAAGGGAGCTACTCAGGTTATCTTGGATCTTTGTAAAGTTAAAGATAAAGATCTTAAAAAAGCTAATGAAAAAATAGAGAATTTTGCAGCCAAAGGATATAAAACATTGGGTGTAGCAAAAAAAATTACCGGAGGTGATTGGCAATTTCTTGGTATCTTAACTTTATTTGATCCACCACGTAAAGACTCTGCTTCTACCATTGCCAATGCTAAAGAAAACGGTATTACTGTTAAGATGGTTACAGGAGACAATGTTGCTATAGCTCGCCAAATTTCTATCCAATTAGGTTTAGATCCTAATATCCAACGTGTGGACACAATTTTTAAAGAGGATTCGGATATTCAATATCCGAGTCGAAAAATAGAACAACAAATTGAGTCTGCCGGTGGTTTTGCAGAGGTTTTTCCCGAACATAAATATGGTATCGTAAAGGCATTGCAGGCCGGTAATCACATTACGGGTATGACCGGTGATGGAGTAAATGATGCACCTGCGCTAAAACAGGCCGATTTTGGTATCGCTGTTAGCGGAGCAACCGATGCCGCTAGAGCTGCTGCCGATATTATACTTACTAAGCCGGGGTTGTCCGTTATTATTGATGCCGTTTCGGAAGCAAGAAAAATCTTTGAAAGGATGAACAGTTACGCAATGTATCGGATTATTGAAACTATTCGTATTATGTTCTTCGTGGTTTTAGCTATGCTGGTTTTTAACTTTTATCCCATTACCGCATTATTAATCATTTTGCTTGCCTTTTTCAACGATATACCAATTATGGCTATTGCTTACGACAATACTTTTCTGAACCAAAAGCCGGTAAAATGGGACATGAGAAAAGTCCTGAGCATCTCCACCGTACTTGGATTAATCGGAGTAGTGGAAACATTTGGTATATTGATTATAGCCAAAGAATATTTGCATCTCGATATAGCACAAATTCAAACTTTTATTTTTCTTAAACTTGCCGTTGCAGGACACCTAACGCTTTTTGTAACCAGAACAAAAGGACCGTTCTATAAAAAACCATTTCCGGCTCCTTCTTTATTGTGGTCAGCAGTCGCTACCAAAATTCTTGCCACTTTATTTGTTGTTTATCCACTAGGGCTGATAACACCAATTAGTTGGGCTAATGTTGCCCTAATTTGGGTTTATTGTATAATATTTATATTTATTGAAGATATGGTTAAAATGGCCATGTACAGACATTTGGAACACAAGGGTTTTAAATCAC
>CAZGWS010000221.1:0-4951 GCA_964528805.1 uncultured Lentimicrobiaceae bacterium
GGTAATTTATCTCCTTCTTGCAAATTTATGGGGATGGCAATATTTTTAACAAAGTCCGGCAGATTTTTGTCTTCCTGCTTAGGTACAACCACAATATTTTCCCATTCTTTTGGAATTTCAACATTAATTACGTTGCTACCTGCATCAACAGCAGCATAGTTCATTTTTACAATGTCCTCGCCTTTATTACCATATGATTTTTTGATAGCTTTTTTCATTTCGCTAACAGCATTTTTGTATGGAATTACATCAGCAACTTTAAAGAATGCCGACTGCATAATAGTATTTGTGCGGTTACCAAGACCTATTTCCTGTGCAATTTTTGTTGCATTAATGATGTACATTGTAATATCATTCTGAGCAAGATACTTTTGCATATGATCAGGTAATCTTTTTTTAGTTTCTTCTACATCCCAAATGCTGTTTAAAAGAAAAGTACCTCCTTTTTTTAATCCGGCAAGCATATTATATTTTTCAAGATATGAGGGCACGTGGCATGCTACAAAATCAGGAGTTCCAACTAAATAATGTGAGCGAATAGGGTTGTCGCCAAATCTTAAATGCGAAATAGTAATTCCTCCGGATTTTTTTGAATCGTATGAGAAATAAGCCTGACAATATTTGTCGGTTGATCCGCCAATAATTTTAATTGAGTTTTTGTTTGCGCCAACGGTACCATCGGCACCCAAGCCGTAAAACTTAGCTTCAAAAGTCCCTGCCGGAGCAATACTAATTTCAGGGAGCAGAGGTAGAGATGTGAATTTAACATCATCAATTATACCAACAGTAAAGCCGTTAATAGGTTTTGCTGATGATAGATTATCATATACTGATATTATCATGGCAGGAGTTGTGTCCTTTGAACTTAATCCGTAACGACCTCCCACTATCAATGGGGCATTTTCTTTATTATAGAAAAGATTTCTAACGTCAAGATACAAAGGCTCACCATTGCAGCCAATCTCTTTTGTCCTATCAAGAACGGCAATTCGTTTTACTGTTTTTGGAACAGCCTTCATAAAGTATTTTTCGGAAAACGGACGATAAAGATGAACTGTAATTAATCCAATCTTCTCACCGGTTGCATTTTTAAAGTCGATAACTTCCTTAATAACTTCGGTTATTGAACCAATGGCAACAATAATATTTTCGGCGTTTGGATTGCCATAATATGAAAATGGGTGATATTCGCGCCCTGTTATCTTTTTAATTTCCTGCATGTATTCCTCAACCATGTCCGGGATATCATCATAAAATTTTGATGCAGCTTCTTTTGCCTGAAAATAAATATCAGGATTCTGTGCGCTACCTCTTGTAACAGGATGATTGGGATTTAGTGCATTATTTTTAAATCTGGCAAGTGCGTCATAATCAAGTAGTTTTGATAGATCGTCTTGTTCCATAGCCTCTACTTTCATCAACTCATGTGATGTTCTGAAACCATCAAAGAAATGCATGAAAGGGACTCTTGATTTTATTGCTGCAAGATGTGCTATTCCTGCAATATCCATAATTTCCTGTGCACTACTTGTTGCCAGCATAGCAAAACCTGTTTGGCGTGTACTCATAACATCACTATGGTCGCCAAAAATTGAAAGAGCCTGTGCGGCAATACTTCTTGCACTTACGTGGAAAACTGCCGGTAGTAGTTCGCCGGATATTTTATACATATTTGGTATCATTAACAATAAGCCTTGTGAAGCAGTAAAAGTACTGGTTAGAGCACCTGCTTGCAAGGAGCCATGAACGGCTCCCGATGCACCACCTTCCGATTGCATCTCAGTAACGTGTACTGTTTCACCAAAAATGTTTTTTTGACCGTTGGCAGACCACAGATCAATATACTCGGCCATATCTGATGAAGGAGTAATGGGGTAAATAGCAGCAATTTCGCTAAACATATAAGCAATATGTGCAGCAGCGTAGTTACCTTCGCATGTTATAAAATTTTTCTTTCTGCTCATGATTTATTTAATTAGAAAGTTCTAGTTTAGTTACATTATTAATTTTGTGCAAAATTACTCAATTCGTCTTATTATTGAACCCATTACTTTAAATTTGTTTAATATTAATTGAGTAATTTAAAATTAATTCAGATTAGCGTATTATTATTAAAAATTAAACGCATACTTATTTTAGATGTGAAATTATTGTAATTTTACAGTCGCTAAATATTAAAACAAAGTAAAATGAATCTATCAACAAAATACTTAGGAATAGAGTTAAAAAACCCAATAATTGTTGGTGCAAGCAATCTTGTAACTGATATTGAAACATTAAAAAAACTTGAAGCTGCCGGTGCTGCTGCAATTGTATATAAATCATTGTTTGAAGAACAGATACATCTTGAAAATCTGGAAATGCACCAGATAATGACTGATAATGATGAGCGTCATGCTGAGTTAGCATCAGGAACTCAAGTTGAATTCGATGCCGGTCCTGAAGATTTTCTATTGCATTTTGCTGAGGCCAGAGCGGCTATAAGCATTCCTTTAATTGCAAGCCTAAATGCTATTTATGATGATACTTGGGTTGAATATGCTAAAAAGCTGGAAGCCGCCGGAGCAGATGCTCTTGAGTTGAATTTCTATAATAACCCCAAAGATTTTGAAATGGAAGGTCGTTCTATTTTGAATGCCGAACTTGATATTATCAGAACTGTTAAGGATGCCGTTTCTATTCCGGTAAGTGTTAAGTTAAGTCCGTTTTATACAAATCCTCTTTATACATTTAACGAAATGGACCGCAAAGGAGTTGATGGATTTGTTCTCTTTAATCGGCTTTTTCATCCTGATATAAATGTGAATCTAGAAAAGATGAGTTTCCCATATAATCTTAGTTCTGAATACGATAGCCGTTTGCCGTTACGTTATGTAGGTTTGCTTTATGATAATATTAATGCAGATATTTGTGGTAATAGAGGAATATTTACCGGTGATGATGTGATAAAAATGATATTGGCAGGCGCAAATGTTGTTGAGGTTGTAAGTACAATTTACAAACATGGTCCAAAGCAGATTACAAAGATGCTTGAAGACATGGAGATTTGGATGGCAAATAAGCAATATGACAATTTAGCGGAGTTCAGAGGAAAATTGTCAAAGAAAAATGTAAATGATCCGTTTGCATATCACAGAGCTCAATATGTTGATATTTTGATGAAGTCATCAGAGATTTTTAAGAATTACCCAATATAATACTTGACCAAAATAATTCATGATAGTTAGTTTTATGCAGTAGTGAAGTACATAATTTTTATGTTGTAACCCGCTTAACTATAAATCAATAATGGGCCACTAAATAATTGGACTTACTCTGGGTCTGCTGAAAAACGCATATAATATATAGTTGTTATTCTTGTTAAAAGTGCAATGATTTTCTGTTGAACCGCATAGAAGGCTTAAATTTATCCATATCAAAATTTAATATTTTTGGCTGTCCGGAAGCACATCATCTTTGAAACTTGTTCATCTTGAAGTATTTCTATACATCTACAATTCACAAGCTCCAAATCTAACGCACTTCCGAACTTTTCAGCAAACCCTACTTAGTTTAGTAGTCTTTCTTTTAATTTAAACATCCTCTATTTTTTCACTTTAATCCAACCGGGACGACTTAGTAGTCTTTCCCACATTGGAGTTGGGATAACTAATTTAGACTGATTATTTAAATCTAAGGCAGTTTCAATTTCTAAGATATTTCCGCTTTTGACTTTGTCTATCCAATTGGGGTCAATTAAAATTTCACGACCGATGGCTACCAGCGATACTCCTGTTGCCAATATTTTTTCTGCTTGTTCTGCAGTACTAACGCCTCCAACACCAATTACCGGAATTGTTTTTGCGACCTTGTCAACAATTAACTGTGTTCGTGATACTTTATCATTTTTATTACGCATTGATCCACTCCAAAAATCCATTGTAGAAACATGAATGTAATCTAATTTTTTGTGTGAAAGCACTTCAACCAAAGCTAAAGTGTCATCAATTGTTATACCGGGATTCTCAACTTCTTCAGGTGAAATTCTATATCCTGCGATGAAAGGTTTTTGTGCATATTTTTTAATAGAAGCTATTACAGCATCAGTTACAGCTAATGGGAATGCCATCCTGTTTTTCAAATTACCTCCCCAACTGTCGGTTCTGCGATTTGAATGTGGTGAAAAAAATTGCTGAATGAGATAAGTATTTGCTCCATGTATTTCAACACCGTCAAATCCGGCTTCAATAGCTCGCTTTGTTGCATCTGCAAACGCATTAATAGTTAGCTCAATTTCTTTGGCAGTCATCTCGCGCGGCAGTTGTGCGCCATCTCTTAGCGAAGCTACAGGGCTTGCACTTAAACATTGTCCGTCTGGGAGCTCTTCAGGAGGCGACATTCTTCCACCATGAAAAATCTGAAGTATGGCTTTGCCTCCATTTTTGTGTAGGGCTGTGGATATGAGTTGCAGACTCGGAATCATTTTGTTAGTATGAACTCCTATTTGTCCGTGGAAACCCTTTCCCTGCGGCATAACATAAGCGCATGCTGTAATTAGTAATTCCGCACTTTGGTTCCTATGTTTGTAATAAGCTATCTCATCATCAGAAACAGTACCATCGCTGTTTCCCGAGAAAGTAGTCATGGGAGCCATAGCAATACGGTTTTTTATTTTAACACCTGAAACCGGAAAAGTGAATGGAGAAAGAATATCTTTATATTGATTTTTCATATGTCGTGTGTGTGTTTATAATTAAGTTGATATTTGGAGTTTGCCAATTATAGCATTAAAACTAAGTCTTATAAAGTAATAAAAAAAAGCTAAATAGTGTCTCTAACAAAACACTTACTTTTTGTAAAGTGGTGTATAAAAAACGTCAAGGTTAAGGTGAGTGCGATCTGAAAATCAGAAGTTTACTTAACGTAAATGACTGATTTGAAGATAAGTTCAACAAAGAGATTGGCGTTTTCT
>CAZGWS010000222.1:0-4944 GCA_964528805.1 uncultured Lentimicrobiaceae bacterium
ATTATTTTAAAACAAGCTAAATTTCCTGCCTTCTCATTCACATACTCTTCTTAATTTTACTTTTGTTTTTGGAGAATCTATAAGCACCAACTGCCAAAATTAAATAAAGCAAAATAATGAAAAACATTTGCTCCCACTTGGTCGTAAATTCATAATATAAAATAAGCCCTCCGCCGGTACTCAGTCCAATTATTGATAAAATAGTTAACGATGCTGAGGAGTTTGTTTTTTCTCTTATTTTATAATTTGCCACGGCCATAAGTAGCGATACCAAAAGAAAGGTGATACTGCCAAATTCAAGTATTAACTCAAGCCCACCAATTATTATTAATGAACTTGCCATTACAGCCATCGTAATAATACCATGCTGCGGGCTATTGTTTTTTCTAACCGAAAGCCAATTAGGAAAATAGCCATCTTTTGCAATTACAGACACTAATCTTGATGAGCCAAATATCGTTCCACTAATAGCGCTACTGGTTGCTAATATTGCTCCAAGAATTACAAGGTTCGTTCCTATACTACCAAGTATATTTCCTGCACCAGCGGCAAGTGCATACTCCTTGTTTTTTATAATCTCTTCCGCCGGAATGGCAAACAATGCTCCCAATGCAATCACCACATAAATCAAAATAGCCAATACAATGGCTGAATAAATGGCTTTTGGTATATTTTTTTTAGGATTTTCCATTTCGTCCATTGCGTGAATCACCAGCTGAAACCCTTCATAGGCAACAAAAGTTAATGAGGCAACTATAAGAACAGATAATATGCTTGAATTTTCAGCATCCATTGCCATATTATCGATAAATGACCCAAAATCTGTTGTGCCATGCTGCATTAAAACAATAGAAATAATGGTCAGCACAATCAATTTAGTATAAACCATCAAATCCTCGATCTTCCCCATTCCATTTACACTCCAAATATTAATTAACGTAAAAAGACCTATAACCCCAATGGCAATGGCTTTTCGTATCCAGACATTATCAGCAAAACCAGTACTACTGATTGCATATGATGAAAAAGTGTAAGCATATAATGCCAAAGTACTTATATAGCCAAAAACGATAAACCAGCCTATCGCTGATGCTGAAAAATGTGAATTTGGGTAGGTCCTCTTAAAGAAAGAATAAGTAGCACCTTCATCTCTATAGTATAATCCCAATTTCACATAAGAGTAAGCGGCTAAAGCAGCAATTAATCCTCCTATTATAATGGCAATAGGTGTTAAATTTCCAATCATGGAGACAGAGATACCAAGGATGGTGAAAATTCCACCACCCACCATTCCTCCTAAAGCAATAGCAATAAGTTCTGTTAATCCTAAACTTTTATTTCTTTTTCTGTGCACCACCAAAATTTTAAAGACCCAAAAGACCTTTAGGAATTACATGGAAACCAACCGAGATAACTTGTTCCTCAATGTCCTTCACACTTACTAACCCAGACGTATGAACGGTAAATTCTATTGGAAATATCTGCCTATTAATAATTACCTCTTTTACTCCTTTTATTGATAATATCTTGTCTTTAATTCTATCTAAATCATTTTTGTCTTTAGCATTTGTTTCAAATACTTTGCCACGATTTCCAGGTATTACATTTTCTAATAATAAACTCATAATCTGTTCTATTTTTTTGTTAAAATAAAAATTAATGCTCTACAATGAATTGTGGTCGCTTCAAGAGCACTACATTTACATTCACTTACGTATCCCGTTCTAGGCAACATATTTCAATACAACGTAACTGCGATTCTTATCCCCTCAATAACCATGTTTGTACCAATAATTGCAATAATTAATCCCATAATTTTTTCAAAGACTCCCAATACATTTTTTCCAATTTTTTCAACAATAATATTACTCAATCTAAATGATAAATAAGTTAAAAAACACATAATTAGAAAAACAACAATCACAATACCAATACGAATAGAATTAGCATTGGTAACAAAATTCATAGCGGTTACAATAGTACCCGGACCTGCAAGTAGTGGGATTGCTAGTGGAGAAATTGCTATTTCTTCATCAACCTCCACATTTCGTAAGTGTTTGACTGTCGATTTCGCTGATTGTAACATTTCAAAACCAATATAAAAAACCAATATACCACCTGTTATTTTAAATGCTGGTATGGTTATTCCAAATAGATCAAATATAAATTTCCCCAGTAAAATAAATACGAATACAATCAAAAAAGCAGTTGTAGTAGCTTTTTTATTAATCCTCTCCTTAGTTTTCTTATCTGCACCCTCAGTTAAAGCGACAAAAACAGGAATCCCCGCAATAGGATTCATAATGGCGAAAAAACTTGTAAATACCGTTAATGAAAATGTTAAATAATTATCCACGTATTATATCATTAATTGTTAATGTCTTCATAAATATCCAATCTGTTTCTTAACAGAACTGATTCTTTCTGAAGCATTTTTATTTGCTTCAATAAATTATAAATAACATCAATGCCTTCAATATTTATGTCCAACTCATCATGAAAGCGTATCATTTTTTCAATATCCTTAATTTTACTTTTATTAATACATGGCGTTTCTTGAATAGTAACAATCTCAATCAATTCGTATTCATTCAACGCTTCAATAAATGAAGTGGAAATTCTATAATGAGCACAAAACAGTTGTATGGATATTAAATCGTTTGTTTCCATGGTTATCTTAGTTTTTCTAATGCTATAAATAATTCTTTTTCCTTATCCGTCAGGTTGGTAGGAGTTTTAATTTGGTAGGTGATATACAAGTCTCCAAACTGACCTTCTTTTTTATATACAGGAAACCCTTTTCCCTTTAGTTTCACCTTTGTTCCGTTTTGGGTTTCAGGTTTTACTTTTAGTTTCACTTTTCCATTAAAAGTATTCACCGTAATCTGCCCACCAAGTATCGTTTTGTATAAGTCTAAATCAACCGTTGTATAAAGATTATTTTTATCTCTTTTAAATTTGGTGTTGTTAACAATAGTAAACTTGATATGTAGATCTCCGTTTGGACCACCATTAATACCTTTACCACCGTGCCCCTTTATTTTGATTACCTGCCCATTTTTTATCCCTGCTGGTATCGTCAATCGGATATTTTTACCATTTACGGTTAATGTTTGCTTGTGGGTTGTATAAACATCATTTAAATCCAAGTGTAGTTCTGCATTAAAATCTTGACCCCTAAATTTTACATGACCACTCCGAGTCCTTGAAGATGCCCCTCCACCAAACATCGATTCAAAAAAGTCTGAAAAGTCTTCACCAGCGTACCCACCCGACTGGGTTTGTTGTGCACTTCTTTGGTATTGCTGTTGCTGTCTTGCTTTTTCAAACTCCTCTGCATGTTTCCAATCTTTTCCATGCTTATCATATTTTTTACGATTTTCAGCGTTACTTAAGACTTCATTGGCTTCATTAATTTCTTTGAATTTTTTTTCTGCGGTCTTGTCATCAGGGTTTAAGTCAGGGTGGTATTTTCTTGCTAATTTTCTATACGCCTTTTTAATTTCTTTATCCGATGCCTTTTTATCAACACCTAATATTTTATAATAATCTATAAATGCCATTTACTTGTTTTTAACTTATTTTATTAATTCAATGCTTTGCGAGTGTTCCGCACTATATGACATTACTAACGTTCCCTTTGTTCCATCATTAGCAACAATCGCAAAGAGTACCGTCTCATCCTCAGGATTTGTCATTCCTTCAAAACGATAGGAATTTACAATTTTCAGCGCCTCTGGCTGATACTCATTTTTAGAATACAGTTCTTTAATACAATTTTCTTCTGCTTTAAAATCTTCTGTATATCCTTTCATGGTTAGCGAATTTACTGCTAATGATAATGTGTCAAAATTATTAGAATTCATTTTTCCTGTTTTTATATTATACAATTTTTCTACACACATAGCGTGCCGATTTTCTCTAAGCTGGAGCTACCAAAAACTTTATGCCTATCAAAAAGAGAAATATTGTTATCACGGTTCGAAATTTTTTTTGTGGTATGTAATCAACTATTCTTTTTGCCCCCCTTGCTCCAATAAATGATGCGGGAATAAAAAGAAGAAATCCCAAAATAAATTGCTGCTCTAGCATAACATCATTCAAAATATATGTTGTTATACGAGTTGTATCGATCAAAAATGCTATTGCTCCTGCTGTGACTATGTAAACAGATTTTGGAAGATCAAACGCCGTAAGAAAAACTCCTCTAATGGTGCCTCCCACGCCAAACAGTCCTGCCAAGACTCCTCCGCTCGCTGCAGTTATAGGGCTTTTCCGAATTATAAATGTGGGTTTAAAAAAAAGAAATAGCGCATAGGCTACTAAAAAAAATCCCAAAATCTGTGAAAGAAGCTTTTCAGAAACAGAAAATACGGTATTAGCCCCTAAATAAGTAGTAATAATTCCCGCAATTCCAAATGTCAATATCAATTCCCAACGAAATCCATTTCTAAAAAGCACCATTTTCCAAATATCCCCAAACAAGTGAATGAAGCCAACCAATAAAAATGTCTCAGGTAGTGGCAGAAAAAACAAAAGTATAGGCACCATGATTGTGGATGTACCAAAACCAGTGAGTGTTCCAATGCCGCTGGCTAATATTGTCAGTAATGCAATATAAAGTATTCCCATCAGTAATGCAATATAAAGTATTCCCATGTTTGTACTGTATAATTCAAGCGTCATTATAGGTATGTCCCTACTAATCACAATGAAATTGTGGTTTTTTACAAGATTAATTTATTTACGTGTCCTAGTAAATAAAACACATAATACAGTATAATGAAATGATGAATGTCAAGCGTAGCAATGATTTATAATTGCTAAGTCAAACTTTGGTAAAATGATTGTTACTTGCCAGAAATAGACCTTCTAAAAGCGGAAATGTGTAAAAACAAAAAACGGGAAGTTGCATTATTTAAAACACTTTTCCCGTTTCATCTA
>CAZGWS010000223.1:0-4935 GCA_964528805.1 uncultured Lentimicrobiaceae bacterium
TATGAGTAAATTGCAAAAAGAGAAGCACCAAAACCAAAAGCACTAAGTAAACCGGCGAGCAGTTGCCTGCCAAATTTAGGCTTATCTATTGGCATACCAATTTTATCAATTAGCATTACACTGTTTACATAGAGTATAATAATGCCACCGGCATATACTGAGAGTTCTACCGCTGCGAGGAAGTTATATTGCAGCAGAAAATAAATTCCTGAAATACCCAACAACATAAAAAGCAGATATACTATTGACCTCATCATATTCCTACTACTTACGGCCATAACCGCGAATATTAGGATAATGATGGCAATGAAATAAAAAAACAACCTTTCCATAATTATTCTTTTGTACCCGACATCACTTTTGACCCGGGTTTGTTTAGCACTTTTGTTAATTGTGTTCTATCATAAGTAACATGATGAAATTCCTGACCCCATTGGATAGCATCTGTAGGGCAGGCTTCAATACATAATCCGCACATTGTACACATGCCAAGATGGTAAATGTGTTTATCTATAGCTCGTTTTGGCTTACCTGTTTCGGGGTTAAGTTCTTTTTTCCAAATAATTTCTATAGCACCATTAGGGCAAGCACGTTCGCATGCACTACAACCTGTGCAAAGATGTTCATTATTGTCGTTGTGTGGCATAACCACTTCTCCGCGAAAGCGGTCAAACATTTTAAGTGTATCCAAATTATCGGGATATTCTACTGTAATGACTTCCCGTCGGGTAAACAAGTTAATAAAGAAGTACCTTCCGGTAACTGTCATTCCCCCAAGAAGCGATTTGATCCCGCCAGCAATATCTGAAAAATAACTCATAATCTAGTAGCTATATTAAAAGGTTAAACCAAACCAAACCAACAAGGCCATAAAAACAATATTCACCATACTAATAGGTATCAGATATTTCCATTCCAATGTTAATATCTGGTCAATTCTTAACCGTGGGAATGTCCATCTAAACCACATAAACAAGAAAATTATTACTGCCACTTTTAGCATAAACCAAAATAATCCTAAAAATGGTATTCCGTCGGTTATACCAAAAGGCGACAGCCATGCTCCAAAAAATAGAACTACAATAATTGAAGCAGAGATAAACATATTCATAAACTCTGACAGGAAGAAGTATGCGAAATTCATACCTGAATATTCAGTGTGAAATCCGGCTCCAAGCTCTGATTCAGCTTCAACAAGGTCGAACGGAGTTCGGTTTGTTTCGGCCGTTGAGGCAATCATCATAATCATAAATGCAATAATTGCTGAAATATGTCCTTGAAAAATAAACCATGTATGCTGTTGTAATGCAACTATTTGTGAAAGTTGCAAGGTGCCTGAGAGTACAACCATTGTAACAACGACCATTCCTATTGATAGTTCGTAACTTACCATTTGAATACCGGTACGCATGCCACCGATGAGTGAATATTTGTTATTACTAGACCATCCGGCAAGGAAAATACCAATAACTCCGAGTGAAGAAACGGCGGTGAAAAAGAAAATGCCTATGTTAATATCAAATACTTGTATTTCCTTGGAAAATGGAATAATAGACATTGAGACCAAAGCAGTAATAATTACAAAGTAAGGAGCCAGCCCATATAAAAACTTATCAGCTTTAATTGTTCCTGTTAATTCCTTTGTTACAAGTTTAAGGGCATCGGCGATAGTTTGAAATATACCTATAGGTCCTACGCGGTTTGGTCCCAGTCGTAACTGAAAAAATCCGGCAACACGCCGTTCGAGCCACACAAGCAGTAGTCCTATTAATGCAAATACAGCTAAATACGCTACTGCGATAACAGCAAGTTCGATGGCATGAGTGGCAGCATCATTTTGTATCAATTCTGATAACCACTGATGTATATTATTAAATGTCGATAAAGTAGTCATCTCTATATAATTTGTTTCATAGTTTATCTGTCAATATCCGGAACAACAATGTCAATAGAAGACAATATTGCTACCACGTCGGCAATTTTAACTCCCTTTGTCATTTTATTTAATGCACTAAGATTCGCAAAGTTAGGTGAGCGCAATTTTAATCTATATGGGAATTTAGCTCCTCTGCTTAATATGTGAACACCAAATTCACCACGAGCTGATTCAACTTTTTGGTAATAACTACCTTCGGGTAATTTTAAAACAGCTTTGGTCTTTACTTTATAGTCTCCTTCGGGGATATTGTCAACCAATTGCTCCAAAATAGAAAGTGATTCCCACATTTCTCTAATACGAACTCTGTATCTGGCATACGAATCTCCTTCGGTAAACATTATTTCGTTAAATTTTACACGATCATATGCACTATAAGGATGCACTTTACGAACATCGCATGAAGCACCCGAACCTCTTGCAGTTGGACCACTTAATCCATATAAAACGACATTTTCCTTGTTAATAAAACCAACATTTTCCATTCGTTTTTTAAAGATAATATTATTTGAGAGTACTGTATCATATTCAGGAAGTTTCTTGCGTGCGTGTATAATAAAATCTTTAACTCTCTGCTGAAAGTTTGAATGCAAATCATAACGAACTCCACCTACTTTATTATAATTCATGGTAAGGCGTGCACCACATGTTTCCTCCATAATATCATTAATGAGTTCTCTTTCGCGGAAGCCGTACATAAAAGGGGTTATTGCTCCAATATCCATAGCGTTTACGCCATACCACAATGCATGTGAAGCAAAACGAGTTAGCTCCGACATCATAGTACGAATTACTTTAACTCTGTCGGTTACCTCAATATTTAAGCCTCCTTCAATAGCAAGTGCTACTGCTTCGTTATTCATATGAGATGATAGATAGTCGAGGCGGTCGGTAAGGTGGATTATTTGTGGATAAGTATCATACTCGCACATTTTTTCGATGGATCGATGAACATATCCCAGATCCATGTCAATATTTTTTATTATCTCGCCGTTAAGCTGAAGAATAAGTCTTAGTACACCATGAGTAGCAGGATGCTGAGGACCCATATTCAAGAAATATTCTTGTGTTTTGATATTATCAGTTAAAAATTCTTCCATTTTATTACCGCATTATCATGTTCGCATTATCAACATAGTCCTTACGCAAGGGGTAGCCCACCCATTCTTCTCCCATAAATAATCTCTTCATCTGGGGGTGTCCTTTAAATTTGATACCAAAAAAGTCAAATACCTCCATTTCCTGTAAAAAAGTAGCAGGCCAGATATCATGCAGGCTATCCAATTCAGGGTTTTCTCTGTCTTTTGTTTTGGCAGTCAACACAATTATATGTCTGTATTTTGTTGATTCAAGGTGAATCATAACACCTAACTCCTCACCAAAATCGACGCCTGTATGGCAAAACATATAGTCAAAGGCACAATCTGTATCAAATCTTAATTTCTCGGCGAGAGGTTTAAGAATATCTGCCGGTACTTCTACATTTAAGTACGTACCATTTTCAATAAATATCAAATTGCTGTACCAATCAGACAGTTTACTTTTTATTTCTTCATTTGTCATACCTCGAAAATTTTATGTGTGAAGTCCTTCATCAAAACCATCAATTGGGTTATTAGCTGTACGTTTAACTATACTTTCATTGAGTATTTTTTCTTGTAGTTTAAACATGCCGTCGAGTAAAGCTTCGGGGCGTGGAGGACAACCGGGTACATATACATCAACAGGAATAATATGGTCGGCACCCCTAACAACGGAGTATGAATTATAATAAAACGGTCCACCGGAAACTGTGCATGCACCCATGGCGATAACATATTTGGGCTCAGCCATTTGATCGTATAATCTACGTAGTACAGGTGCCATTTTTACTGTAATTGTACCTGCAATAATAATTAAGTCAGATTGCCTTGGTGTCGTACGTGCCACTTCAAAGCCAAATCTGGACCAGTCGTACTTTGCAGCTCCGGCATGCATCATTTCAATTGCGCAGCAGCTGGTGCCAAAGTAAAGAGGCCACAAGGAATTCTTTCTGCCCCAGTCAATTATTTTATCTAGTGCAGTTACAACAATATTTCCGCCGTTTGCTCCGGGTAATATCTGTCCGGGAAAATCTTTTGGAATCGTTTCTCCGTTATTCATTTTATGTGTATCTATTCCCATCGTAATGCTCCTTTTTTCCAGGCATACAGTAATCCTAAACCCAAAATTATTATAAAGACTATTATTTCAACAAACGCAATACTTCCCAATTGTTTAAAAACCACAGCCCAAGGAAGTAAAAATATTACTTCTACATCAAAAACTAAAAAAATGATTGCAAATAAATAATACCCTACTTTAAACTGAATCCATGTGCTGCCAATGGTTGGCATGCCACTCTCGTAAGGCTGACGTTTACTTAAATTGTCGGATTTATAGGAAGCCAGATTGGAAAGAAAATTAGCAAAAAGTATTAAAAATACTCCTGCAAGAATAAATACAATTATAGTTTCAATTCCCATTTTATTTTAATTTTAAAATCAGGGCGAAATTATAAAAAATATTATTAATTCTTAGTTATTAATATAGAAATATGCACATATATTGCAGATTAGAATCAGTTTAAATAGATTTCACTTTTGTTGAAACCAAAAACAGACGAAACAATATGATACTTAGAATATTATGAGTATTACCAGTGTTTGTTATAACATTAAAATTAAAGAAAAATTTTAATAAGCTTTTCAAGCAGAACTGAATATTTAGGGCTGTGTTGTTGGCAAGTATCTAAGTAGTTAGTACATATAACTTACCGGTTGACAAAAAGGATATATTAATAAAAAAAAGTTACAAACTGTAACTTTATTGGTGGGCGATGAGGGATTCGAACCCCCGACCCCCTCGGTGTAAACGAGGTGCTCTGAACCAGCTGAGCTAATCACCCTTTGATTTTGCTTTAAAAGCGAGTGCAAAGATACATCTATTTATTACTTACACAAATATTAGAAAACTTTTTT
>CAZGWS010000224.1:0-4925 GCA_964528805.1 uncultured Lentimicrobiaceae bacterium
TGAGGATCATCAATTGCTGTCTGAATTAAATACTGTAGTTCAGTTGCCCGTTCTTCATTATCCCAAAATAAGTGACTAACTCCATTAAAAGCAATACCTCTATTGCAATTAATTGCGTTACTCATCAAGGTTCCTGTATCTGAATTATGAGCAAATTCACTTTTTTCCATGCTTCTGATATTTAATTTGTCAGGTTCTGGGTCTGTTGCATTTTCAGCAATATCGATTAGCATCTTTATAGATTTATCTGACCAGCCTTTTTCTTTGATACGTTTTGCTAGCAGCCTTACTAGTGATGAGGTGCAATCTTCATTTTTAAAATGATTGATAACCTTTTCAGTCAATTCTGGTGGACACAACGCCCAACCATCTTTATATTCTTCATTTACCCTTGAACTATCTATTTCCGCTAACCCATCGTAAAACCCATTGATGTATTTCTTGTCGATAGTAGCTGGTAGTATAAGGGCTAGCTTAGCAAATCGTGTGGGTTGATTTTTTACTGCGTGATCCAAACTGCGAGAGAATTGTTGAATACTTGATTCAGCAACAATATCTGCATCTCGTTGAATCCAAGAGCCGTTATTAACACGCTCTTTAGGTGCCAAGATTAATTTTATCCAAGCATTATCCGAAAGCACATTAGGTAAAGGCAAAGGTGATGTAACCATTCCGCCAGATTGCGTATATGCAGAACAAAAGTTAGCATCTGTATACGTCTTAAACTTTCTTTTTAGAACGGGGATTAGTTGTTTGGTTTTGTTGTTAATTTTTGATTGCGGTAATTTTGGTAGAAGAAAATGCTGAGCTTCCCCCCAAAAGCTGTAGTAAGTTCCTTTCCGTCTAGCCTCTAGTCTCCACTTAATATTTTCAATATCCCGTTCAGGCCAAAAAAAGTAAATAGTTTTCTCTAGCTGATGAAGCAATTCAGCCGAGCAGTACGCAGAGAATTTTTCAATCAACTTACCAGGTAATATCCATTCTGGTTCTAAGTAGGTATTACCACAATTGAAACGACTCTTAGGGGAGTTTAAAAGCCATTGAATGACAATATTTGAATGCTCAGTTGGTAAATTATTAAGTAATTTAGCTATTAAATAAGTTATTACGGGACTATTTTTAGCTAAATAAGGCTGAATTAATTCTAATAAAGTATCTGGATGGTTCTTACTAAGATGTTCACCACAATTATCAACAATTGAGAAAACACCTTTGGTTAAATTAGTTACAGCGCCATAGCTGGAATGCTTATCTTTATAGAGCCAGTTATATGTAATATTATTATCGACTTGCTCGCCAACGAAATCATCAATAATTGCGATTAACCTTGATAAGGCTTCTTTAGGAATTAATGTAGCAATAGAATTCAGCTCATCCAGCTCAGTTTCTGACCAAGTGTCCCTGTGTGCAAACTTCCCCATTTTATGGTCATTGGAATATTTTGGTGCGCACAATGAGTTTTTATAGTGATTTAACATCATTTCAATTAAGTCTAGTGCGCGACTCGGGTTTTTCTTGGCTAATAATTTCCAGTCAATAAATTGGGGAGTACAACCAAGGTTTATAAGTTGTTTTCTAAGCTCAAACATGGAGTCAGAATCATTTTCCATATTCCAACAAAGGCTGTTGTAAACTCTGTTATTCCATATCTCAGATATTCCAACAAAAGACGTAAGTTCTTTGATAACAATATCTGGAACTTCTTCTGCTACGGAACTTAATAATCTACCCGTTTTATTAATTAAGGTTTCATTTTCACTATTAAGCCATGCGTTTATGACACTACTTTTTGACAGATAACTAACAATAGAATGATTGTTGTAACAGCTAGTTGACATGAAAATTGGTAGTAAACTGGAATCCTGAACAATCGTCTCTACCATACTTCTTGCTGAACTTTTGAGGTCAGTAATTTCTTTTAATGAGTTAAATACAAGGTATTTTAAATGAAACCTGATCTTGTCACTGTTCAATACTGCTAAAGAAACATTACAAAACTCACTTTGTCCATACTCTAAAGCCATATTTAAAGCGTATTTTAAATGTTCTCGTTTGGTAAGTGTCTGTTGAGACTCATTTCCTAGTTCATCAATTAAATGCTTAGGGGATTTCAATGCCGCGTTAAATAATCTTTTGCCAACTTGATAATCAAATAATGCTTGGTGCCTAAAACTAATTTGGCGTGATTGCTTAGTCAATACTCCTGTAGATATTAATGCTTCAAGAGTATTTGCTGAACAAATTTCTAAAGCACTTTCTGGCACCGAAAGTCTGGATTTACTATTCATTAATACAACAACTTCATCAACAAGTTGTTTAGCACTGATTTCACTAATACCTAGATCTGTTATTTTGTTGAACCTATCATCCCAAAACTTTTTAACAAGCTCTAGTTTATTAGAAAACTGTGGTGCAGCTTTATCTCGATTTGCGATTAACAAGTAAATACTTAACCATAGTGGAATAGTTAGAATCTTTTGTTTTTCACTGGATATCGAATTAAATTGTTCATAAGGGCTTATCAAATCAGCCACTGTTTCAGTGTTAAGAAATGACAGACTAATTGTAAAGACTTTATCAAGGCTTTTTATCCAGCTGTTTAAAGCAACATCTTCGTCTAAATCAAAGTTTCTACAAGCCAATATGACTGTTATATCAACCCCATCTTCTCTTAAACTTAATACTTGTCTGACAAGCTCTTGGCAGACTTGCAAAGCATTATTAGAGTGGGCACCAGTCCATCGAATTGCATCAAGTTGGTCTAGTACAATAACTATCTTTTGATTAGCAGCAAATTGTCTTAAGCTTAAAATGGGTGAATATGGAAACCCTAATTTACAACCAAATGAATCAGCATTATTGTCGGGTCTATTTCTATCAAGTCTAATGGGTACACTTATAGCGCCGTTTGACTGAATTTGCTTGTGCAAATCAAACAAAAGAGCACTTTTTCCCATACCAGCTTCTGATTTAATCAAGATGACAGTATGTTCATCTAAAGCATTGATAACATCTTTTACTTCAGGGCGGTTAATAAGGGATTTTGAAATTAAAAAAGGTTCTATTGATTCAGAAAATTCATTGGAAATACGCTCTATAACCGGACTTATTCTATTATCATCAGGCTGTATTCTCGGTTGAAATCCATTGCTTTTTAAATCATCCAGTAAAAGGGTGGCAGTGATTTTTGTTCTGAGCCGATTTGATTCAACAGGATAGTTTTTCAAAAATGACAATAGCTTATTCGGCTCACCTGAAAATAATGCTGCTGCCTTATCTTCTAATTCGTTAGCAGAGTGCTTGTTAATGACATAAGGAATAACCCTGAACCTCTGCAAAAAAAGTAGTATGTCATTTAGCCCGTCTTTTTTAGTGCTATCAATATCTAAGTAGCTACACAAATCGGCAATATCTTTTTTTCGTTGCTGACTTGTCTCTATCTGATATTTATAAAAATCAGTTGGATTTCCGTTTGAGTTTAATGCACTATCAGATAAGTCTGACAACTTTTTTGATGGTAGTGGGGATACTAAATGAAACTCATTCATACCTCTTTGAATTTGGAACCAAGCATTTGTTAAAATACCCGCTTGATTCAGTTTTGCAATTGTCCAATACTCACTATTGGCATTACTGGCTTTACATTGATGAAATTCTTTATCACCGTTTAAAGTCTCAATAATGACATCGACACCGACTTCATCATTTCCAATTGGCTCAACTGTGACTGACGATATCTTTTCATCAAGAAGCTGCAATAGTTGGTAGGCTATCCAACGGGCTTCATATCTATTTCCAAATTTTTCAGAGTATCCGCCAGCCTCAAGTGCCATTTAGTATTAATCCTAATGTTGTAATTTTTAAACAAACATCATAACTCAGTTTATTGCTTACTAATATGTTCGTTCCCTACTGGTTATTTTTGCTATTTAGCTCTGCATGTGGCACTTAACCATTAATTTACAGGCTCTGCTTTCTCTCCTCTGCTGTTCACTTTTTGTAGAGTGGAAATCGTCCGCATTTTCTTTTCTGCACTCAGTTTGGTAAACATCAGAGTTTCGCTTTTGCTCTTTCTAAATGCCTTGGCATACTGTCGAGCTTATTTTCTCCGCACCCAGCTTGGTAAACATCAAAACTCACTTTTGCTTTTTCGCAGGCTTATATTTTCCACACCCGCGTTAGCTTTTTCACATCAAACCTTGATTCACAGCACTCAGTTTCCGTTCTTTCCGCAACAAATTTCTTTTCCGCTTCTTACGTTTGCAGAAGGCTATAACCATAAAATAACTTGCTGTGTTCAGCGTCAGGACTATGAATAAGAGCTTACTAGCCTCAGCAAGATGAACTTCGCATTAGAAGAATTAAGCAAGTTCCATTTCTTCTGTTCTCTTGCTCTTCGCTTTTTCTCTGGCGTGGCAGTAATCCGAACTTCCTTTTTTTAGCAATCAGCTTTGGAAACCTCAGGATTTTGTTCTTGCTCTTGCTTTGTCTTTCCAAAAACTTTGCAGGCTGTCTCGCTTACTTTCTTCGCACTCAAACTTACAAGTAGCAGGAACTCGCTTTTGATCTTTCTGCTTTTGATTTCCACGACGAACTTTGAAAAAGCAATGTCCTACTTTTTCACGTCAAACTCTGTTTTTCCACAGGCATATTTTCCACGTCTGAGTTAGCTTTTTTACATCGAACCTTGATTCACAGCACTCAACTTTAGCTCTTTCCGCAACAAATTTATTTTCCGCTATATGCCTTCGCAGAAGGCTATAACCATAAAATAACTTGCTGTGTTCAGCGTCAGGACTATGAATAAGAGCTTACTAGTCTCAGCAAGATGAACTTTGCATTAGAAGAATAGAGGCAAGTTGATTGCCAAGGTGCGACCTGAGGTCGCGTTGTTAACCTCTGATAACCCGTAAGGATAAACGGTC
>CAZGWS010000225.1:0-4914 GCA_964528805.1 uncultured Lentimicrobiaceae bacterium
TTTTCTTTTATCTTCTCAAGCATATAAGACGACATTTTTTCAATGTCAAATTCATCTGATAATCCCCAATCAGCACGTGCAGTGCTATCATCGATACTTGCAGGCCAACTACTTGCAATAGCTTGTCTGAAATCGGGCTTATACGATATCGTAAATTTTGGTTGATGCTTTTGAATTTCGGCTGCAAGCTGTTCCGGCGTAAACGAAATCCCTGCCACATTGTAACTCGACCTCAGGCTAAGTTTATCAGCATCAGCTTCCATTAATTTAATGGTATTTTTAATGGCATCATCCATAAACATCATTGGTAGAGCTGTATCTTGCGATAAGAAACACTCGTAACGGTTATTTTTAACAGCTTCAAAGAAAATCTCTACAGCGTAATCTGTTGTTCCTCCACCTGGCTCGGTTTTGTAGCTAATTAATCCCGGATAGCGTACACTTCTGAAATCAACGCCAAATTTGTTGTTAAAATATTCGCCCCATCTTTCACCGGCAAGTTTTGATATTCCGTAAACTGTATTAGGTTCCATTACTGTTAGTTGAGGAGTATTGTGTCGTGGTGTTGTTGGACCAAATACCGCAATAGAACTAGGCCAAAATAACCTCTTCGCATCCGATTGTCTGGCAACTTCAAGTGTATTCATTAAGGCTTTCATGTTTATATCCCAGGCTTGAAGTGGGATTTTTTCAGCATTCCCCGAAAGTACGGCAGCAAGGTTATATATCTGTGTAATCTTATATCTTATAACAAAGTGTAGTAATTTCTGAAAGTCTAATACATCGAGCTTCTGAAAAGGTCCGGAATTTAATACTTCTTCTGTTGGATTTTTTATATCGGTAGCAAAAACATTGTTATTACCGTATATTTTCCTTAATTCAATAACCAACTCTGATCCAATTTGCCCTGAACATCCAATAACTAGAATCTTTTCCATAATTTAATATGTTTTAGCAGCCTGCAATTATCACCTAATTTGGCTTACAACCTTTTAATTTTCCGCCTTTTAACTTTTAAAATAGCAGGAGTCGCACGAACCCTCTATGATTACACATTTTCTCTTTTCTTGCCGCAAATTTATTAAACTATTTTAATTAAAAAACATCAATTAGTACGTTTTCTTAATGCTGATGTGTTATATTTGCAATGTTAAGTAACATTATTAGCTATATGGTTGAGATAAAAGAAGTTGTAACTAACAAGGATAGAAAAGAATTTGTTAATTTTCAGTTTAGTTTATATAAAAACAACAAATACTGGATTCCTCCGATGAAAAAAGACGAGGTAAAACAATTGAAAAAAGAAAGCAATCCAGCATTTGAATTTTGTGATGCAAAGTTTTGGACAGCTTGGCGAAATAAAAAATGTGTCGGTAGAATTGGTGCTATTATTAACAAAGAGTACAACAAAAAAACAGGTAAAAAAATGGGTCGCTTTACTCGCTTTGAAGTAATTGACGATAAAGAAGTTACAACCAAACTATTTGAAGTGGCTGAAAACTGGATTAAACAGCAGGGCATGATTGGCGTTCATGGTCCACTCGGATTTACTAATCTTGATAATCAGGGTCTGCTCATCGAAGGATTTGATTATCTGCCATCTATTGCTTCTGTAATGCATTACCCATACATGCAAAAACTTATTGAAGATTTGGGTTATGTTAAAGAAAACGACTGGATTGAGTTCAGACTTAAAATTGAAGAAATTCCCGAAAAAGCCCTGCGCCTTGTTGATATTATTAAAAAACGAAATAATCTTGAAGTTATTCATTTTAGTAAAAAAAGTGAAATGGAATTCTATTTGAACGATATATTCCAATTACTTAATCGTACTTTTGATGAGCTACCATATGTTACTCCATTTTCTGATAAGTTAATTAGTAGTGCCACAAAAAAATATATGGATGTGCTGCTTCCAAAATACATTGTAATAATTAAAAAAGAAGGAAAAATACTCGCTTTTATTGTTGGCTTACCAAGTCTGTCGAAAGCTATGCAAAAAGCCAATGGCAAACTCTTTCCTTTTGGATTTACTCATATTATGAAAGCCCTTAAAAATCCGGAAGTTATGGATCTGTTACTCACCGGTGTAGATCCGCACTACCAAAAAATGGGCTTGCCTGCAATATTAATTAGCGAGTTACAACGATCGATGATCGACAATGGTGTTAAATATGTTGAAACTACCGGAATGTTTGAAACCAATACAAAAGGATCAACAACCTGGAAAAATTACGACTACATCCAGCATAAGCGCAGGAGGTGTTTTGTTAAAGAGTTTTAACCTGATAGTGTTCCCTAAAATTATCTAACTTCGTATGTTAAACTTTTAAGCAATGAATAACAATCTGCAAATTTATAATACTCTCTCCCGTAAAAAAGAAATTTTTAAACCTATAAAGCCACCACATGTAGGCATGTATGTTTGCGGACCTACCGTTTATGGCGATGCACACCTCGGACACGCACGACCTGCAATTACTTTTGATATTGTTTTTAGATATTTATTACACCTCAATTACAAAGTGCGTTACGTTCGTAATATTACAGATGTGGGTCATCTTGAAAACGATGCCGATACAGGTGAAGACAAGATAGGTAAAAAAGCCAGACTTGAAGCTCTTGAGCCAATGGAAGTTGTTAAGTATTTTACTGATAGATATCATCATAATATGGATCAGCTTAACATTCTGCATCCAAGTATTGAGCCAACAGCATCAGGGCACATTATTGAGCAAATTGAACTTGTTAAATCAATACTCCATAACGGCTATGGCTACGAAGCTGATGGGTCGGTATATTTTGATGTGGAAAAATATAATAGCAAATATAATTATGGTAAGCTGTCCGGGCGAAAAATTGATGAATTATTAGACAACACACGAGTGCTAACCGGACAGGAAGAAAAGAAAAACGGTTTTGATTTTGCTTTGTGGAAAAAAGCAGACCCAAAACATATAATGCATTGGCCCTCGCCATGGAGCGAAGGATACCCGGGGTGGCATCTTGAGTGCTCGGCAATGGGTAAAAAATATCTTGGCGAAACATTCGATATTCATGGAGGTGGTATGGATTTACTTTTCCCTCATCACGAATCGGAAATTGCACAGTCGAATGCCTCGTGTGGGCACGATCCGGTTACATACTGGATGCATAATAATATGATTACTATTTCGGGGCAGAAAATGGGTAAGTCACTAAAAAACTTTATTACTCTTAACGACTTTTTTACCGGAAACAGCGAATTACTATCGCAGGCGTATAACCCAATGACAATAAGATTTTTTATCTTACAAGCACATTATCGCAGCACACTCGATTTCTCGGATGCAGCACTACAATCTGCCGAAAAAGGAATGACAAAGTTGTTAAACACTTTTGACATTATCGATAAAATATCGCCATCACATACCTCATCAATAGATGTAAAGCAATTTGAAAAAAAGTTCTATGATGCTATGAATGACGACTTTAACACACCTATAGCTATCGCACATCTGTTTGACCTTTCAAAATTAATTAATCAGGTTAACGATGGTAAAGAAACACTATCAAAAGAAGATCTTACCTTTGTTAAAAATATCTTTAATGTTTTTGTAACGGATTTATTAGGACTTAAAAACGAAATCGGCACTAATAACGATCAGCTTGTAAATCAACTTATGGATACAATACTGGTTATTCGTAACGACGCTAAGCAAAATAAAGATTGGGCTACTGCCGACCGTATTCGTAACGAGCTGAACAAAATAAATATTAAGGTTAAAGATACCAAAGACGGTGCTGAATGGAGTGTAGGATAGTTAGTTGCAAGGTAAAATAGATATTTTTAACTCAGTGGCAA
Organism: uncultured Lentimicrobiaceae bacterium; assembly: GCA_964528805.1. Taxonomy (GTDB): domain Bacteria; phylum Bacteroidota; class Bacteroidia; order Bacteroidales; family F082. The sequence continues at coordinate 3,845 of CAZGWS010000225.1, forward strand.
TTTATATCGGTAATCTGGGGTTATAGTTGATATAACTGACCAAACTTCAAATAAAGTATAATTTACAAGCTAAATGCAATGGTTAATAAACAACAAAATATCAATAGTCTATTTTCAGAAATCAAGCACCTGATTGAAGAAGCAAAGCAAAATGTTGCCATTGTTGTTAATGCTGCTACTACAGTTCTTTATTGGAATATTGGAGAGCGAATAAATACAGAGATTCTTGATAATAAGCGCGCTGAATACGGCAAAGAGGTTGTAAAATCATTATCACAAAATCTAACCGAAGAATATGGAAAAGGATGGAGTGAAAAACAACTACGACATTGTCTACGCATTGCGGAGACTTTTCCTGATAAAGAAATTCTCTACGCATTGAGTAGACAATTAAGTTGGACTCATTTCCGTACAATCATGTACTTAAAAGATGAAATCAGACGTGAGTTTTACCTTGAAATGGCGAAGCTTGAAAATTGGAACACACGAACATTAGGTAAAAAAATTGACTCAATGCTTTATGAGCGAACTACGATTTCGAAGAAACCAGAAGAATTGATTAAACATGAATTAAATGAACTTAGAGAAAAAAATAGACTATCGCCAGACCTTGTGTTTCGTGACCCATATTTTCTCAACTTCCTTGGATTAGAAGACAGGTATAGCGAAAAGAATTTAGAAGATGCCATTCTGAGAGAACTTGAAAAATTTATACTTGAATTAGGATATGGATTTACATTTGTTGAACGCCAAAAACGAATGTTAATTGATGGCGACAGTTTTAAACTTGATTTACTATTTTACCACCGAAAACTGAAACGACTTGTAGCTATTGACTTAAAATTGGACAGGTTCAAAGCACAGTTTAAAGGACAAATGGAATTATATCTTCGCTACCTTGAAAAACATGAAATAGAAAAAGGAGAAGAAACACCAATCGGGTTAATCTTGTGTGCAGAAGGTTCAAAAGAACAAATTGAATTATTACAACTTGAAAATTCTGGTATTAGAATAGCAGAATACTTAGTTGAATTACCATCAAAAGAATTATTAAAAAGAAAATTACATAA
>CAZGWS010000226.1:0-1519 GCA_964528805.1 uncultured Lentimicrobiaceae bacterium
CGTTATTCTCGTTTTTCAATCAGTCAACTACAATTCGTAAACACCTTGAATTCAAAAATGTCGAAAGCCTTGTCTTTGACGCTTTCTTATCAAAGACTTGAAAATGATGAGTTTTCTTGCCGGCACTAAATATAGTATTTTTATATTTTAGATAAATATGTATATCTTAGCAAATGTAAACATTCTTTTATAAACTTAGCGGGGGTTATGTATGGGCTGTGCTTAATTTATAATATAAAATGGAATAAAATATATATCAACGTTGTCTATTAATTAAACTGTTAAAAAGTAGAGATCTGAAAGCAAGTACCGATTTTGAGCTTATTACAAAGGCACTATCTGGCGATATGAAAGCTTTTGCAACCATCGTGAGGAGGTATGAAAAGTTGGTTGCCAAGATAACAATTCCAATGGTTGGCAATAAATATGATGCTGATGATATTGGGCAAGAAACTTTTATTAGATTTTATAAATCGATGAAAAAGTTTAAGGGAGACTCGCAGTTGGGAACGTATTTAGCTCGAATAGCAATTAACCTTTCGCTAAATGAACTAAAGCAGCGATCGAGACGACATCTGTCTTCAATAAACGGTTATAAAAATTCAAATATACCATTACCTGATACTGAGCATCCGGATGATGTTACAGATCTTGTAAATATTGCGCTTAACAAGTTAGATTTGAGATTTAGATCTGTAATTGTGCTGAGGTATATTCAGGGTTTCTCAACAAAAGAGACTGCCGAAATACTTAATTTGCCACAAGGCACTATACTTTCACGTCTTTCGAGGGGACAAGATAAATTAAAAATGATAATAACTAAACTTGAGATAAAATGAGTAAATTAGATATTACCAATAATCTTAACAACATACTATCGGACTACAATCCATCATACTCGCAGGGGTTTGTTGCTCGTGTAATGCAAAACATTAATAGCGAAGATCTTACACATGTAACTAAAGACAATGAGTTTTACAATATTTTTAAGTGGATCGCCATTTCGGGTGTTGCTGCAATAATTGTGTTGCTTTTTGCAATTTATTTTACTGAGGGGTCATTGTCGCCGGATGCATTTTACGGATTATTACACTACACACCTGACGAAACAATAATTGCATCGTTAAATTACTAAAACATAAAGAATATGAATACTAAAATAAAATATTTGTTAATATTGACAAGCACTTTAGTAATAGGTATGATAATTGGATTTTTAATTCAAGGTAGAATCACCAGTTCACGAATAAGCAGAATGAGAAACTATTATACCAACCAAGGGTTTAATCGTGAGTTTATGAAGATAATACGACCATCAAAAGAACAGCGAACCCTAATTATTCCAATATTAAAAAAGCATGCCATTCTTAATCATCAGCTAATGGTTAATTTTCATGAAGGGCAGGAGAAAGTTTTTGTAGATTTAAAAAATGAATTGGAATCACACCTCGACACAGACCAGATAATGAGGCTTAATCATGTGTTTGAAAAAAGATATAAGCGATTTCATAATGGACCT
>CAZGWS010000226.1:1619-4902 GCA_964528805.1 uncultured Lentimicrobiaceae bacterium
AATCCTAAACTATCTAACTATGGAATTATATATATTGGTTGCCTGCTTACTGCTGTTAGTGGCACTAATTGCTATTACGCTTACAAAAAAACCTGAGGGTAGCTATGCTGATAATATCAAAAATGAATTGACTTCCATTATTAAAGAAGAGCTATCAGAAACTCGTCGTGAAAACAGGGAGCTTAATCAGGAAAACAGGCAGGAAATAAACTCACTTTTTAAGAACTTTCAAGATACCCTATTAAAAAGGATGTCAGAGTATGCAACACTTCAAAAAGAACAACTTGACTCGTTTTCGAGGTTACTTGCTGATATGAGTGATAAGCAGGTTAAAAGTTACAACGATTTTAAAGACAGCATTAAAATTGATGCTAAGGAAAACAGAGAAGAGTTGAATAAAGGTTTAAAATCGTTTGAAGATAAGTTTACTAATAACATAAAAGATTTTAATGAGCATCTGCGCCAGCGGTTTGATAATCTTAGTAAACAACAATCTGAATTTAACCGGCAGTCAAAAGACGCAACCAAAGAGATTAGAGAAGCCATTGAGAAACAGCTTATTGCCATAAAAGAAGACAATACGGTACAGCTAAATGAGATGCGCAAAACTGTTGATGAAAAACTACAGTCAACACTCGAAAAACGTCTTGGCGAATCTTTTAAACAAGTAAGTGAGCGGCTGGAATTAGTACATAAAGGATTGGGCGAGATGAAGGAACTTGCAACCGGTGTTGGCGACCTTAAGAAAGTGCTTTCAAATGTAAAAACAAGGGGCATACTTGGTGAGTATCAGCTGGGTAACATTTTGGAGCAATTGCTGTCACCTGAACAGTATGCCGAAAATGTTGCTACTAAAAAAGGTAGTCAGGCTAACGTTGAGTATGCGATAAAACTACCAGGTAAAATAGATGAGGAAGAGGTTTGGCTGCCAATCGACTCTAAATTTCCAATTGAAAATTACCAACTACTTCTTAATGCTTACGATGTGGGCGAAAAGACTAAAATAGATATTGCACAAAAAATACTGCTTAAATCAATTGTGGGGTTTGCTAAAACAATTAGCGAAAAATATATCGACCCACCTCACACAACTGATTTTGCAATTATGTTTTTACCTGTTGAGAGTCTTTATGCTGAGGTACTCAGGCATACGGGCACATTTGAAAAGCTACAGCGCGAATATCATATTACAGTAACAGGACCCACAACATTATCAGCATTATTAAACAGCCTTCAAATGGGATTTCGTACACTTGCAGTACAAAAACGTAGTAGTGAAGTTTGGAAAGTGTTGTCGGGAGTAAAAGCAGAATTCGGTAAATTTTCTGAACAATTGGCAAAAGTTCATAAACAAATTAATACAGCTTCAACTTCGCTTGACACATTGCGTAGCACACGAGCAAATGCTATTGAAAGACGATTGCGCGGCGTTGAAACACTTGAGATAGGCACAAATGCCGGCGAACTTGAGCTTCCCCTTTCGACATCTACTGAAGATGATTTGTAAAAAACAGCTCTTTCGGATTTGCAAATCCGAACAGCAGATTAAAAATATCATCAGCTTTGTGATAATACTAACTCATTATAGTTAGCTCTTTCGGATTTGCAATCCGAAAGTAATAATAGCAGATTTAAAATCTGCAATTACAAAGTTCGGGATTATAAATCCCGAACAGCAGATGATTTGCAAATCCGAACAGCAGAGCATTTGCTTTATGATAATACCAACTCATCATAGCTAAAGATAATGTTAAATCCTTTTTGTTGCAGATATTTTTTCAGCGCTTGTTTAGATTCAGAACATGCAATCATTACAAAATCGCCACCCCAAGCTCCCAACGATTTTACTGCTAACGGAAAATCGTTGAAAAATAACGATTTAACAGTTGGGCGGTTTAGTACTTTAGACATAATCCTTTCGTGATCGACAATGAGTTTTTTAAATTCAACAAAATCATCAGTTGTCGTTATCTGCGTAGTTAAATCCGAAATATCGTCAACTTCCTTAGCAGTAAAATTATTAGCTTTTTTAAATGCTGATATTCCTTCGGCTGAGTTTTGCTTGTTACCGAGATAAACAAAGTAAAGATGGTCTTTAAAAATTGGACTAAAATTGGCATCCTTTATCAAAATATCTTTATCTGAAATTTGATAAAGAATAGGGTGATTGCTTTGCGCACAAGCAATGTCATAACCCGAGCCGCCGAAAGTTTTGTTAAGTAGTTTGTATGGATTTACATCTGCCCACATAGCTATATTTGATATTAATGTAGAGCTGGTTCCGAAACCAAATTCAGTATTAAAATTCAATATTGTTTCTACAAAGCACCCATCACTATCCAGTAAAAAGTTATATGATATTTCTCTTGTTGCTTTTAGTATCTGCTGTAACTTTTTGGCGAGTAGCGTGTTACTTGTTTTAATAATGTTAAATTCAGATATATTGTAATCTGCTGTAAACCAATGTCCATTAGCTTTGTTAGCATGCCATCTGAGTATTTTTGTGTTATTTCTTGTAACACTAAGCGATTGACTTTTTCGCAATGGTAACGCCAGCGAAAGAGCTCCTTCTAAAATAAGATATTCACCTGTAATCAGGAGCTTGCCATTTGATTTCCATGTTTGGATATTAGTGTTCAACTTTTTCGGAGATTATCAATAAACTGTTTTACAGCACCGTATGAAACTTTGTTTTCAACAAAGTGCGCAACGGCTTTATCTTTTTCGTATTTTGTAGCTTCAATATGGTTTAGTATATTAAATAGGTGCATTTTCATATGACCAATTTGAATACCTTTGGTTACTAATGATCTGATGGCAGCAAAGTTATTTGCCAAACCAACGGATGTTACAATCATCATAAGTTCTTTGGCAGATGGATTTCCAAGCATTCCTAATGAATATTTTGCTAAGGGATGTAACGAAGTAAGGCCGCCAACTGTTCCTAAAGCCATAGGAATTGTTAACTCATACCTAAATTTATATTCGCTTAATATAACCTTCGTTAAACTCTGATAGCTTCCATTTCTTGTTGCGTATGCATGACCTGCTGCTTCAATAGCACGAAAATCATTTCCGGTGGCTATGGCAACAGCATCAATACCATTAAAAATACCTTTGTTGTGTGTTGTTGCTCTATGAATATCAATTTCGGCAACTTTAACAGCAGTTTCAAATTTTTTAACAAACTGTTCACCGGTCAATGATTTAAAAATGCCATCAAACTCACTAATATCACATTCAACCCATGCTTTAACAAGGCAATTAGGAGTATAATTAGATA
>CAZGWS010000227.1:0-4875 GCA_964528805.1 uncultured Lentimicrobiaceae bacterium
CATATTCTATTGGTTGATTACTTGTGGAGTCAATTATTACACCAGAAATTGAATAGTTCTTATTATACTGTCCATAGGCTATAAATACTTTAAAAATTAATAATACAATTATTATTGGTTTCAAAATCTTAATATTCATTCTTGTCTTCAATTTCCCAATCATCTGTTAATATTGAACGGTATTTGCAGGTATCTTGTGTAAAGGCATCTATTTGATTGTCATATGTTTTCTCTCGCATGATAACTAATCTGTAGTTTCTTTCTTCATAGAACTGAACAAATGCAATAGATGCAACTTCATATTTTTTGTAGTTAATTTCAACAGTTTGCCAATCACTTATTTCCCTAATTTGTTCAAACATGCTTGTACTCTTATTTGCCCTGATATAGAATAGTTTACTATACTCATCAACTATATCAATTATCTCTTTTGAATATGAACCGGTATCCATTCTTGAACGGTTTACTGTTATGTTTTCGCCCAACAATAACTCATACGACCGCTTTAGTGTTGATGCCTGCTCAAACTTCACATTGGCATTACCATCCCTGTTTTCCAAATAAACAATCTTGTCATCAATAGTTGCTACCCCAGGCACATAACCCTTGTTCTTTTTATAGGTTTTTTTTGCATCATATTTTTTATTTGGCAATACTTGGTTGTTGTAATCAAAATCATATGATCTGCCTGTTTCCAATTGCTTGGTAAGTATTAATGATTTGATATTTAATCTATTTAGAAGAAGATATAAACTGTGTATTTTCTACTGAAAGCTCTGTTATACCGCATAATATCGTATCTGGACTTGGAACTTGATTGTTCGGAATGGCTTTCAAATGGTTTTTTAAGTGAGCACTAATGTCTTCTATACAATCACCACCTGATATAAAAATATTAGAAAGATTCCTGATAATCTCACTATACTGATAACCAACAGTTTGAACTCTCATACCTAATTCAGTATCTATGAGCTTACTTAGACCTGATTGGTTGAATAATTCATTTACAAATGAAATTCCTGCAAAAGGACTTACTGAACCGTTTAATTTTTGTATTTTTATGCTCATGATTTTACCACTATTTGGTTTTTTTTGTAGCACTAAAATAAGTGGAAAAATCATACGGCTAATATCTGTGCAAAATACTTTTGCACAGATATTTAGCTAATTTTATTGAAAAATTGTTGCGGATTTAAGATTACACTCTTTTTTGTGTTTAGAACCCATTCCTTTTTCACATCCCATACCTTTATGTCCGCATCCTTTATTCGTAAGATTTTTGTCAAAATACACTTTTTGAGTATCGGTTAACAAATTTCTCACATCCTGTAAATGTTGTTCTTTGTCTTTTTGTTTGTTGACTCTGATAACGTTCATTTCATCAATGATTTTATTAATGGCTTTCATGTCAACATTATCACCAGTACGTATAGTTTGTAAGCGTGCTCTCATTTCATCAATTTGATTGCAATAATTAAGCATCTTTCTCATTTGAACAACTTTGAGCTTTTCCATTTGTGCTTCCTGATTACTTGTTAAATCGGGTATATTGGCGCAAATTCCTTTGTCGCAATTCCCATTATCTTTTCCATGCCCCATTTGAGCATAAACATTTGAGCTTACACTAAATAAAATTGCCAGAAATAGCATTCCAATTGATACTGATTTTAAATTTTTCATGTTTTTAATTTTAAAAGTTAATAAATTATTTTATCTCAATATTTGTTACGATTTTATTTACATTTCTTTATATCACAATTGTTTGTCATCTTATTAAATATTTGAGACAAGTGCACTTTTTGTTCAGCATTACAAATGCTTTTCAAATTTATGTAGTAATTAATAGTTAAGTGCTTAAGTTCTGCATGCAAATTGCCTATTTCTCTGGAAATTACATAAAGGTATATGGTGTCTGATGCATCTTTTTCCAATTCACTCATCATCTCAATGCGCTTATTTTGCATCTCATTAGTCAATTCTTTGGCGCTTGTTAGATAATTTTGCCTGTAAAACTGATGTTCTTTTTTTTGCTCATCATTAAAATTTAATTCGTCTGTTAAATGTTTGCAGGAACCTTTTTCCTGTATAAATTTCTTACTAATATTTTGTCGTGGATTTTTTTCAAAATACGAATTATAAATAATTGTCCCTATTGTTGAGATATTAATAGCAACAAGAATTATAATTATCCATATAAGTATTTTTTTTGTAATAATCATCTTATTCATTTAGTAGTGATACTTCTATTGCTTCTTGCTCAAAATCGTTGAAATAATACTCTATCGTCAATGACGAAGTATTTTTTTCTTGTTGATCTACCCGATATGTATTTCCCAACTTAATTCCTAAAAAAACAGAAAATATTAAAAGCAATGAAAATATTACCGGCTGTAACACCTTTTTGAAAACAGGAAAAATACTATAGTTACCCTGTATGGTTTTAGAGTTATTTAATTTTTGTAAAATTCTTGTATATAGGAAAGGATTTGGTTGCAAAGTTATTCTGTCATCAAATAAATTCATTGTAGTATGTAGCTCAGAAGAAATTTCATAGCAAGTTTTACAATTTTTCAAATGATTTTTAATATTTTCATTCTCAAAATTGGAAAGATCGTTATTGATGTAGGATAATAGTTTCTTATTTACTTCTTTACATTTCATTTCTAATTTCCTTTATTCATTAGACACAGATTATTATAAAAACTTGTGGGCTATCTTACCTTAATTTTTTATCATAAAATTTTAGTACATTTTTTTGCACGTTTCTATTAGCTCTGTATATCAAACTTTCTACTGCAGACAATGGCAGTTCCATAATCTCAGCAATTTCTTTATATGATAATTTTTTGAATTTATTAAGTGTAAACGCTATTTTTTGATTTCCTGAAAGTGAATTAATGGTCTTGTGCAACAAATCTATTCTTTCATTTTCAACATTATCATCCTCGTATAAGGTGGTATTGTTGGAGATTTGCAGTTCACTATTCAGATCCTTCGAAAAAAAACTTTCAATGCTTCTGAAAATATTTCGTTTCTTATTATCTCTAATATAATTCAATGATTTATTTACAGCAATTCTATAAATCCATGTAGATAATTTGGCTTTTTGTTTGTATTTATGAAGGGACGAATACACTTCGATGAAAACTTCTTGTGTAATATCATTTGCATCATCTTTATTATGCAAAAAGCTATTACAAATATTTAACACCATAGATTGATATTTATCTATGAGTTCCTTAAAACATTCTTGACTTCCTGTTAATATATTGTCTATTATCTCTTTATCTGTCATCAATTAATATTCAGAGTTTGAATATGCAAATTTGACACAATAAAACCAAAAAACTTGCGGGGATCAATCATTTTTTACGAATACTTTTTTTAGCCTTGCAGGTAACGATTTTAATATGCGGCGTTTGGCATTTTGGAACGCTTGATTTTCAAGTTACGACTAATTTTGTTTATTGCTAACATATTCATATTTAGCACTTCACCCGCCATAAATTATATACATTGTTGAACTAAACCTCCCTACGATCGGTGGCATGACCTACCACATTATCGCAGAGATTTTATACCTTTATGGGGTATTATTCACTTAACATAAATATTATGACAAAATTTAAAAAATTTCAGCAGGAAGTAATCTTACGTAATTTAAGTCTGCGGACACAAAAGAGTTACTGATGGCACATTCAGGATTACACAAACCATATTGGTAAAGAACGTGCGGATAGTGGAATAAAAGAACTTCGTTCTTATTTTCAATCCATATTATAAGATGGGCGGCACAAACCGAGAAGTGTAAACATAAAACTCGTAGTATCCATAAGCATTATACACCGCATACTTTTAGGCATAGTTTTGTACCCCAATTTACTATAGCAAGGCACAAATTTACTCATCATACAACGACTACCGGGACATAGTGGGCTTAGTAATACACTCAAGTATTTGTATGTACAAAAATTAGTAATAGACCAATTAACAAATCCTTTGGATAACTTAAATGGGGTAGTGGAGCTATGCAAAAGATAACAGTTTGTGCATTTTACGAGATTATAGCAGTCAATATATTCAGTCAAAGAATATTAAAGGTCAGCAAAAAGGGATCATCACTCTATTTTCAATTTGTCAAACATCAGCTATGGGTACACACTACCGTTGTTATGACAATTGTTGCCATATAGACAAAGTCAATAACAGTTATAGAAACCATTACTGCCCAAATTGCCAAAACAAGGACAGGGAACAATGGTTAGAGAAACGGATACATGAGCTTCTATTAGTCGGGATAATTTGCTTAATAGTTGTGGTTATGACAACCTGAAAAACAATGTGTTAGGCATAAGAAGCAAATTAATGGGTTATCAATATAGCGAAATTATCCGCAATTTAACCAATACTTTTCTCGCAGGAGGAGACCACATTGAAGACATAAATAATGAACAAGTTTCAAAGATGATGTGCTTCCGGACAGCCAAAAATATTAAATTTTGATATGGATAAATGTAAGCCTTTTATACAGTTCAATAGAAAATTCTTGCACTTTTAACAAGAATAATAACTATATCTGATTGACAATATATATTATATGCGTTTTTCAGCAAACTCTAATTAATTCAGAGCAACAAATACAACTACTATCACAAAAATCTATCAAAAAAAGAGGGGGATTTTAGGCATTTTCTTTCAAGAATTGGGTCGATTAAGGAAAATATCTTGTTTTGAAGTTAGTTGCGAATTTAAGGGAATAAAAAAAAGGAGACTTTTAATAAAAGTCCCCTTTTTAATAATATGATTAAATTTATTATTTAGAATAATCCAAATTAGCTTGTCTAACGTATTTAGCATGTCTCCATTTGGCATTAT
>CAZGWS010000228.1:0-4861 GCA_964528805.1 uncultured Lentimicrobiaceae bacterium
ATTAATAATTATGATAATATGAAAACGTTTGTATAAAATATACTTGGTGTGGAACTGAATGTTTAAGTTAATCGTTAGTTGTTATCATTAATTTTATATTTTAATGAGTCTTGATTAATGATAAAATTCAGCCATTCGTTAGAATAGCCTTTACTTTTAATATGATTATTTTCATCTTTTACATAACCATCGTTATATTTTGTAACAAGCTTGTCGCCAAGCTTTACCCACCGTTGGTGTACCATTTTCCCCATTGAGTCAGAATATTGAGTTAAAAATTTTATTCTATCGGGAGTTGATAGTGTTAAGGCTATGGCTTCAACGGAGTCTTGCTGACTTACAAGCAAGTTTTCTGTACGTTTTTGCTCATCTTTAATGTCAACTACAATATCGCTATAACGAGTGTTAGCATAATTTGCAGCAAAGTTAAAAGCCCACCAAGCCGATTGTTGTGAGTAGTGATTTATATCACCTGTTGCAAATGGTTTTGATATTTTAGTAACGCTGCAATAAACAGGAAAGTAACATGTTGTATATGTATCGTCAACGCCAAACCATGCAATTCCTCCAATTTCATTTGGCAAATAATTTCTTAATTGAGCAACAAATGAAAATGCTGTATTAGAAATTGATATTGCACGTTCCCACGAGTATTTTGTTGAGTCAACTTCCCAATTTAATGGTCGAAGGCGGTTCGGGTTTCCAAATGGACCGGCTTGTACACCTTTTGTCATATCAAATTCAGTTCCTTCATAATGACCTCTTACCAAGGCAAATACATCTTGTAAGCTAAGCTTTTTATCGGGTTTTATAAAAAGTGGGTATCTTTTGGCATTTTGTTTTCCACGATTATAGTCGGATGAAAGTTTTAACAATGGTGCTGCACGATTATAAATACTCCATATGCGTGTTTCGGTGTATTTTAGATGCTCAGGCGAAGCCGGGTCGTAGGCGGTGTTAAATTCAAATGGCTCACTCGAATTAGGATTATAATATCCCTTTTTTATTGCAAACGAGACTACATTTTTTGAGTAAAGGCAATTTTCCGGATTATTTAGAGGGAATTCACCTATGCGTGAATGGTTAGCATGTGCAACTATCATTCCATCGGGTACTTTTCTTGCAACCCATATTGCTCCGCCCTTACCACCGGTGCCAACCATCTCTAACAGCCATGCTTCATTTGGATCGGCAATTGAAAAGGATTCACCCTCGCTGCCGTAGCCATAAATTTTTACTAATGAGGTGATAACGTTAATTGCTTCGCGGGCTGTTTTGGCTCTTAATAATGCCAGCCTCATTAAATCCCAGTATTTTAAGGGCATATTTTTATCCCATAAGTTCTTACGTCCTGTAAATGTTGTTTCACCAATGGCAAGCTGGAATTCATTCATTTGAAATCCAATAATTGCATAAGTATGAGCTACTTGATGTATTTTAGTGGGAATACCGCTAATGCTATTATAAACAATGGAATCGTTAATATTGTGATCTTTTGCATTGGTTTGACTTAAATTATATAGCCATTCACCATCGTTTAGATACACTAAATATGTTGCACTATCGGCTGATGCTCCCTTGGTAACAAGTAGGTTAGTGCATGCATAATTATAAAAAGGAAGCAATATATATGCTGCCATAAAGATAATAACTATTTTTTTCATCTACTATTATTTATGATTTAAAAGGTAACAAACTTAATTAATTAATTCATAAATAAAAACAAGTAGCTAATTTCAGGGTTTGTTAAATTCAACCGGCAAACGCAGCATTAAGTTCCTAAAGCAGGAAAACAAAAAACTGAGATAGTTATTGATAAGGATAATAGGAACAATATATACTTTACAAAATATTAATTTAAAAAGGGGTAATTGTTAGCCCAACAGATATTGGGTACAACTCGGGTCCATTGCCTGCCTTAAATATGTTTGATATTTGGTAGTAGCTAAATAGGTTAAACGATTTATACCCAACACGAAAAGTGAATCCATAAGCATAAGTTTCGACTGCAGCTATAGTTTTACGTTTAATATTTACTTTCCCCCCTTCATCAGGAGAATGTCCAACATATTTATCTTTACTGCTTAACAGATAGCTAATTTTAAACCCGGCACTAATTTTAAACCCATTTTTAAATTTATATTTAAACTCAAATGGTATTGAAGCATAAGTAAGATTAATTTTACTTCGTTTATAGCTTTCGGTTATTGGTGTAAATACTACAGTATCAGCATTTATATTATCAATTCTCGTATTGCTGTACATATTGTGGTTATCTATACCAATGCCAACTGAAAAGAAAGAATTACTCTCGGCTAGCTGAAAATTATATTGCCCAAAAATATTAAACCCCTGACTTATTGTTCGCAAGCGCATATAAGCAGGCGTACCTTGCCAAATATCTGTAAAAAAATCAGCACCAATTGTAACTTTCCTCTTAGCATCCTCGCTAATTATCTGTGAAAATGAATTTCCCACGATAAAGAAAACAAACGAAATTATTAATATAGTTTTTAGATTTTTCATCCTTCAAATTTTTGGCAAATATAATTAAATAGAAAGTTTGGCTTCACGAATTAAAGGTTTTTTATGAAACGGTAGGTTGTAGTGTAGAAAAATGAGACTATGAAAAATAATTATGCCATCAATAAAGCAATGTTTAGCAATTGTCGTCTATTTTTATTACTGCGACTATAGCCCCATACTGATGCTAACCAACTCCGCAATGTCCATATTTTTAATTTTGTCTTCCTGGTTCTTATATTTCAAGCCATCGGTTATCATAACCATACAAAAGGGACACGCTGTTGCAACTATATCACAACCGGTGCGAAGAGCCTCTTCTGTTCTTTCAATAAACACTTCTTTATCACCGTTTTCGGCTTCTTTAAACATTTGTCCACCACCGGCTCCGCAACATAAAGCAAAACTTTTATTACGTTCCATTTCTATTTTTACAGATGGTATTGAATTAAGCACGCTCCGTGGTGCATCATATTCGCCATTGGCTCTGCCAAGGTAACAGGGATCGTGGAAAGTGATTTTTTTACCGGCAAATGCATCCTCATCAATTTTTAACTCACCACTTGATATTTTCTGTTGTAAAAACTGAGTATGATGAACAACATTATAATTTCCACCAAAATCGGGATACTCATTTTTAATTGTGTTGAAGTCGTGAGGATCGCAAGTAATTATATTTTTAACATTATAACCGGTGAGTACTTCAATGTTCATCATTGCCTGCATTTGGTATAGCATTTCGTTACCGGCACGGCGTGCTACATCGCCGCTATCGGTTTCTTCTGTACCAAGAACGGCATAATCGATATTAAGATGGTTTAGAATTTTAACAAACTCACGGGTTACTTTTTTATAGCGGTCGTCAAATGCACCGGCTGATCCAACCCAAAAGAGGTATTCAGGATATTTTCCCTTAGAAATTTTATCAGACATCAGCGGTACGTTTAAGCCATCTGCCCAAAGCATTCTGTCATCAGGCGAAAATTGCCACGGCGCACCGTTATTTTCTATATTTGAGAAAACTGTATTTAATCCACTTGGAGCTTTTGATTCTTCCATAACCAAATATCGGCGCATATCTAAAATAAGTGAGGGTTGGTTAATGTTAACCGGACATTCCTGAGCACAGGCGTTGCATTGTGTGCAGGCCCAAAGTTCTTCCTCGGTTATATAATCTCCTATCAACGATTTGGAATCATCATATCCGGAGCCTTCTTTAGCCAAGCCGGGACCTTTTTCTTTCATTCGGGCACGTGTATCCATCATTATTTTACGTGGCGAAAGCAGCTTGCCTGTAATATTTGCAGGACAAACCGATGTGCATCTGCCACACTCGGTACAAGATAGTGAGTTGGCATAGTTAATCCAATTTACATCTTCAATATCCATAACACCAAACCTTTCAGGAGGAGTCTCATCTTCAGCTATATCTGCGAAAGCAGCATCAGGATCCATCATAAGTTTTACTTCTTTGGTAATTGATTCCATATTTTCAATATATCCCAAAGGTGTTAATCGACTAATGTAAACATTAGGCACTGACATAAATACATGAAAATGTTTAGAGTATGGTAATATATTAGCGAAAATAAAAATCCATAATATATGAATCCACCAGTTAATTTGATATCCCAACCATGTAAATTCTGTGGGTACTCCGATAAAAAAGCTTGCAATAATGTTACTAACCGGGTAACTTCCATGTATTGTACCATGTGTTGAGTGTGCCCAAAGGATATAATAAGTATTCATTCCTAACAGGCTTACCATTAAAATAAATATTATGAAAAGAGCCAGATTTGCATCCATTTTAGAAACAGGCTTCATTTCAGGACCGTAAAAACGTTTTATGTGCATAAACAACCGTCTAAACAAAAATCCGATAATCATAATTGCAATAACAAAAGCAGAGATATCGCCGGCAGCAATAACAATATCATAAACAGGACCTATAAAAGTAAATATACGTTCAGTTCCAAATAATCCATCAAAAATCATCTCAAGACTACCGAAGAGAATTAAAATAAATCCCCACCAAACAAGGGCATGCATTATTCCAATAACCGGGCGGCGCAATATCTTTTTTTGGAAAAAAGCAATCTCTATTGTAAGCCAAATGCGTTTGCCAATATTACCAATTGGTTTCTTTTTTGTGAAACTAAAAAATTTAAAATACCGTAAAATGGAATAAGCAAATACGACAAGAGTTATTACGAAAACGATTAAAAAAATAATTTGCTTTATCATAATTAAAATTTAGTTATCTGATTATATACTAAGAATTTACAAATTTTTAATGATACAAAATTAGCATATCTGCAATAAGAAAATCTAACCT
>CAZGWS010000229.1:0-4779 GCA_964528805.1 uncultured Lentimicrobiaceae bacterium
AAAAAGCAATTATTTAAACAAATATATGAACAGAAAAAAGCCTGATTTTTAGGGTTGGTTTATTAGGACTGTTCAGACTCATTTGTTAATTGGAAAATACTGTGTTTACACTCAATTGGTTTTAATTTATTTAGCATATGACTTCCAAGCCCAGAGCATATAACATTTTATCGATTTGGGGGTATAAGGCAGTAGGGATACACAAAATACCCAAAAAAATTAGATTCAACCAGACATGACAGGATATTCTCGTTATTTTAGGCACAAAAAAACCAGCATTTACGCTGGTTTCAGTATGAATCCGGTTAAACTCGGATTTAGTATTGGGGCGTCGGGAATTGAACCTTTATTTTTTTGTTTTATTTCAATAGGTTTCATAGTGCCTGTGTCATTAATGTATCAATTGTACTTTTAGTTTTCAGAAAAAGAGCTAATTCTTTAGTTTTGCCCTTTCATCAATTAAGTATTTTCGAAGCATCCTTTCTCCTCTCATTACATAGATAATATATACCTTACACTGTCTTGAATCATACCGATAAAAAACTCGACATGGCCTAATAATAATTTCCCGATATTTTGAACCATTTAATTCAGGAGGAATTCGCCCTAACTCTGGAAATTGATTAAGACGATCTACAGAGTCAAATACATGCTTAACTAATTTCTGAGCCGCAGTAAAATTATCGAGGGCTATATATTCAGCAATAGCATTAAGGTCAGATAAAGCAGGCTCAGTCCATATTATTTGAGCCATTTGCTCATTGCGTCTTTTGCCTCCTCTTGGCTAAGGGTGCGATTTTCTAATACAGCAGTTTCACCCCTTGCAACACCTTCAAGAATATTCATACGACTTTGCATATACTCATAATCTTCAACATCAACCAAATAGGCTGATGGTTGCCCATGTTCGGTAATCAACACTGGTTCTTTAGATTCATGCAAATCAGCTAGAATTTTGGTTGCCTGTCGTTTTAATGTTGTTACTAGCTCAGTTTTCATAAAAGTGATACTAAACTATTACTTTATGCTTAGCAAGAGCCATTTTATAGTTTTAATGCTTTATATACCTGGCATATGGAGACGCAAAGAGTTGTTTTTTTTAATACTATAACTTGAAGCTATAATTTAGCACCAATAACTTCCCGTATTTTTTTTGATAAATTTTCAGCTTCATATTCAGTCAATTCTTTAGGTTCGTGCGGCCATGGTGGAGCCCCCCAAAGGCCATCATTTTTATATCTTGGCATAACATTCCAATGGAGGTGAGGAATTACATTTCCAAAAGCAGCATAGTTCATTATATCTGGAAAAAACAACTCCTGAATGCCTTTAGAAACAATACAAACATCAGTTTCCAAGGCCATCCTTTCATCAATATTTAGATTAAAAAGGTCAATGATATGTGTTTGAGAAACCACAAGACACCATCCAAAAAAATACTGATCTTGACTCAACAAAACAATTGAAGAATTTAACGACCCTACAATATGCGAGTCAGGCCATCGATTGAATGGATCACAAAACTGACATTCATTATTTTTCATGACTGCCCTTACTTAGAGAAATTTTCGTGGCCCTCTTCCATACATTATCAAAATGATCATTAATTTGTTTAAAAATGTCAATTTGTTTACCTCGGTTGCTAATCCGGACTTCTGGAGCGGTCAAACCAGTTCCATTTTCTATGATTAAACCTAACCTAATCTCATCATCAAATATAAACGTGGACATACTTGCATTATTTTTGTACTTACGTACTTCAAAGTTATCGCTAATATCACCATGTCTGGAGGAAATATCCAATTTAAAATCAGAAAATATTTTGATCGATTTATTTATATCGTCACATAATTTATCTTCTCGACTGCGAAGACTACTGTGTCTATTTATGGCGAATTCAGTTATAGGGTCAACAATCAGAAGTCTAATTTTAACACCACTTTTCAATTTCTCTTCTATAGTATTCAGCCAGGGTTGATTGGCAAAAGGATGCAAACTTAATCCAATGAGAGAAATGTTATGTTTAGTTTTATTTAGTAACCCGCTAGTTTTTAAATCTTCCACACGATCACGTAAAATCACATATTTTAATATATGGCTTCCAAAAGTGAATATTAAAGTAACAGAAAGAACCATAAATACTAGCCATATACCTAAGAACGAACTCAAAAGTAAATGTCCTGCTTCATCTTCTGAACATACGCTCATTTTAAAGCATATATCAGTCAGATAATAAAAGGGACTGATGGATATCGTTGTTATAAGGAAAGTTCCTATTGGAAATCCCAATATAAAATAAATAGGCTTTAATGTGTAAAGCCATTCAGAAAGTGACTGTAACTTTAAATTTAACCAACTCATAACAACCTGTCATTCTCCAATAGAATTATACTAACACTCATACCAAGTGCTATTTCTAGAACTACAATTTTACTTTTTTGCATAAGAGTTTTACTAACCAATAATTTATCTAATTGAGCTAGGCTAGTAAGTGCCCCCATATTTGGAAAGTTTGATTTTACATTTAGGCCTAAAGCTACAATCCATGACTTAGTAAGTTCAGAACTATGAAAAACCCAATTGTCAACTTCAAATATATCCCACCCATTATCGCTCAGCGTGTCTTTTATCACCTCAATAGGAAAGTTAATTACTTCTTGACGGTATATTTTCCAAAGATCGTCATTTTTTATTTCATTAAATTTATAAACTTTATCATGCATTACCTCAATGGTTTTAAGCCCAAAAAACGAAGCGTTATTTTGATGGGTTATATTCTTTATCCTCAGACCTTCTCTATTATTTGAAATAATAGCGGCACCAACTCCATTGGCACAAACTACTAGATTTCCGTCTCGATATATCTCATTAAAAATACTAGATGAAGTGACAACACCTATATCTTTAGGTTGACCATTAATTTTACTTATAGTGAGTTCAAGAGCTGCAGAAAAAGAAGCACATGAATTGTTAATAGTCGCACAAAGAGCATGCTTTGCCTCAATACCTGATGCAATTGCAACAGAGTCTGATGGCTGCAAAAAAACATCTATCCCAGTGCTTAATACAACTCCAATATTTTGTGGCAGAACTCCAGACTTAATTACAAGATCCTTTGCAACAGATATACGTTCATCAATTGATGGTGGATCTTCTAATAAAGTGGTTTGAATTGCATTAATCCAAGTCAATTATACGTCCACCTGTTGGGCCAAAATCATCGTACGATATTCTTTATCGTTTAAACAAGAATTGCTATTTAACCGGGTCAAGGCAGTTGTTTTTAATTTTAAATATTCTATTTCTGAAAACATTGCTTGTGCTTTTTGCCATGCCAGCGTACCAGCACTATTTATAATACTTTCCAGCTTTCCATTACCATAATTAACACAAAGTGGAATGTCTATACGATGAATAATATTGAAGTTGGCTATGTTAAGTTTATCTTCAATTTGCGACGTTGAAAGAGTATTGTCTTTTTGTATTTGAAGAATTTCTTCTCCAGACACTTTGTAAAACAACATGTCCTTCAAATTATCTAAATCAAAATACGAAAGTAAAATGTAGCCATTATTTTTTACATAATTTTTGGATAGATTAAAAAGTAACGAAACATCAACCCAATGGATAATGTGCGAAAGTATCACCAAGTCAAAACGACCAACATCTTCACTAGATAAATCTTGTATCCGGACTGGATGTATTTTTATTTCAACATTATTAATTTCTGCCCTATTTTTCAAATAATTTACGGCCAATATGTCAGGTTCAATACAAACCATCTTAAAAGTTTTCTGACCAATTGGAATTGCTAAGCGTCCTGGTCCACTTCCAACATCTAAAACTGATATTTTTGAAACATCACCAATCAAACCTGATATTAATTCGAGTATTGCTGAAGCTTGCTCATCAATCATAGATCTATTGTCATAATAACAATCAGCATAAGAATTATTCTCTATTGTCCATCTATCCATAAAAAATACTAAATAACATGTGAATTATTGATGATAACCGTTTCTTTATAACAATAAAGGTATTAGTATTCGCAGTATAAAACCTGTTCTAGCAGCTGATATTTAAGCATATTCAAATGCAAGAACTTATGGGACGATTTATAACTATTGTTTATCCACCTGCCATACACTTTACGAATCATGCCCCAGTCTTTATGCCCCATTTGATGAGTTACCCACATTGGGTTTTCACATCTCAATAACATCTGAGATGCATAAGTATGTCTAGTTTGGTAAGGGTTTCGATATTTTACACCAGCTCTTTTGAGTGCAGGAGTCAATATGATTTTTCTTATCGGTTGGTCGTGTCTCCACGGCAAATTAGTTCTTGAATCAAGAAAAACAAAATCATTTTTATCGTCTGTAATTTTTCGCTGATTTACTAAGGCATCAAAGGCTTGCCATTCTAACGTAATTTTTCGTTCTCCTGATGTTTTTTTTGTCCCTTTGATAATCCCTTTTACTTTTGCACGCCAAATAAATATGGCCTTATCTTTTAGATTTATGTCTTCCCACTTTAAGGCGATAAGCTCCGATGTTCTAAGACCTGACCAAAAAGCGAATTGTATCAGGTTTGAAATTCAATTCTCTTGCTTCATTTCGTTTACTTCTTGCCTCGGCTAAAGAAATTGTAGGATATGAGCCAAAGCTTAGAAAGGTTATTTTTCCTGTGTAGGGTCTGACATAGTTAAAAACCCATAATTTTGAACCATTAGGTTTTACTTTAAGAGCCAAGCCATTCCCATCAACTAAATTAAATTCT
>CAZGWS010000230.1:0-4778 GCA_964528805.1 uncultured Lentimicrobiaceae bacterium
AAAAAGCCGAAATATTTAAAACACATCCATAATTAGTTTGTAATTAATTATATTTGCTGCCTCAAATTAAAAAATGTGGATAAAAGCATATTATCAAACAGGGTATTAAATTTAACTGAATCGGCTACTTTTGAGATGACGAGGCATAGCCGCGAGCTCAAAGCCAAAGGCGTTGACGTTATAACTTTGAGTATTGGCGAACCCGATTTCGACACTCCGCAGGCAGTTAAAAATGCCGGAAAAAAAGCCATCAATGATAACATTACTCATTACCCACCTATCCCCGGATTTTTAGAACTTAGAGAAGCAATAGTTCATAAACTCAAACGTGATAACAATCTCAATTTCAATACAAAGCAAATTGTTGTATCTACAGGAGCAAAGCAATCACTTATCAATGTATTTTTAAGTATTTTAAATAAAGGAGATGAGGTTATAATACCCTCACCGTATTGGGTTTCATATACCGATATGGTTCGACTGGCAGACGGCACTCCAGTTGTTGTGGAGACATCAATCGAGAATAACTTTAAAGTTACTCCCGAGCAGATTGATGCTGCAATTACTGAAAATACAAAGGCCTTTATTATAAACTCACCCAACAATCCATCGGGTACAGTTTATACTCATAACGAACTTAGCGCACTGGCAAAGGTCTTTATAAATCATCCTGAAATCCTAATCATATCAGACGAAATTTATGAATACATCAACTTCAGCGGCAGCCACCAAAGTATAGCATCTTTTAATGAAGTAAAAGATAGCGTCGTAGTTGTTAATGGTGTTTCAAAAGGAATGGCAATGACGGGATGGCGCATTGGCTACATCGCTGCCCCTGAGTTTATTGCCGATGCGTGTTCAAAACTACAAGGTCAATATACTTCAGGGACTGCTACTATCTCGCAAATGGCAGCTTTAGAAGCTGTTAATACTAACCCGGCTACTTCTCCGGAATTGCAAAATATGGTAACTGCTTTCAAGGAGCGTCATGATTTGCTCATTGGGTTAGTTAAACAAATACCTCATGTTATTTGTAATGTGCCTGTGGGTGCTTTTTATCTTTTTCCTGACGTTAGCTATTATTATGGAACATCGTATAATGGCAATACAATAAATAATAGCACAGATTTGTGTATGTATCTGCTAAATGAAGCTCATGTTGCACTCGTCCCCGGTGAAGCTTTCGGAAATCCCGAATGCATAAGATTTTCATATGCTACTTCCAGCAAACTGATAATTGAGGCTGTTAAACGTATTAAAAAAGCACTGTCAAACCTATTACCTTAAACCCGCAAACATCTTTTACTACAAATGCGCTTGCGGATTTAAGGTATTATAAAAACTCAACAACATCGTCAATGCTTTTGCGTATTTTCTGGTCTTTCTTCTGAAATCCAGTAGTAGGGTAGCCCAATGGCGTTATATTGTAAACAACCTCATTGTTAGAAAGTTGTAATGCATCTCGTACTATTTTATTGTCAAATGCCGATATCCAGCAAGTGCCAACACCCAATGCCTCTGCCGCAAGTATCATGTAATCCATGGCGATGGTAAGGTCGGTTTCAATAGAGTTGTAATTATCTGTTTTCCGTACCCACGACTTATCTCTATCGCCAACCACAATAAGTATATGAGGCGCACTTTTAAACCAACCGCGGTTGTAACAAAGTCGTAGTTTCGCCAGCATCTCTACCGACGATACAACAATAAATCGCCATGGCTGCCGGTTTGATGCCGAAGGAGCAATCCGCCCGGCGTTAGCAATCTTCAGCAGCACATCATTACTAACTTTTTTTGTCGGGTTGTAGTCCCTAATGCTTTCACGCACATTAATCAACTTAAAAAAATCCATGTTATATAAGTATATAAATTACGTGGCAAGATAGATATTTTTTTTGTTTTGAGGGGGCAACGTGCTTTACGCTTGTAGTTATCTTGTGGTTGCTGTTTTTTGTAAGTAATAAAAACTAAAACTTTAAATTAATACCAAACATCAAGTTGAACTCAGCTTGTGGAAAATAGCCGTTCATCTCGTACTCTGCATCATCTTCGTAATAACGATATACCCATGCATTGCTCTCGTACTTAACATTAAAAATATTATTTAACCTAAGCCGGAAGTCAATTTCTTTTATTAATCTCGTCTTAACAGAATAATTAATGTTCACATTATTAACGAAGTACGGATTAAGACTGCGTTCTTTATTTGATGTATTATCAATATATTGCCTGCCAATATACTTTGACAGCAGACTGATATTTAAGTTCTTAGCAACATCAACCCCGATTGTACTCGATGCAATTATTTTTGGCGAAAACGAAATATCAGTAGTTCCCAATGGTGTAACTACCTGACTCCAAGTCGTCCAGTTGTCAACATACGAAATAAAGTTCATTATCTTATTCCGGCTTAGGGTAAGGTTTGCTTGCCAGTCTATAATTCTTAATAATTTAACTCCGGCAACCACCTCAATACCGGTGCGATAGCTATCTTTTACGTTTGTCATTATTGCATCGCCTACATTATTAATTTTGCCCGTCATTACAAGCTGATTATTGTAATCCATGTAAAATAAATTTGCTTCTATTATTGTATTATGCGTTTTTAGTCTGTAGCCAAATTCAAAATCAGTCAGTCTCTCGGGAAGTATATTTTGTGAAGTGTCGGCATCACGGTAAACTGATCTTCCCGGCTCACGATTAGCCACTCCCACCGAGAAATATATATTTTGTTTGTTGTTAAGGTTATAGTATATCCCGGCTTTAGGGTTTAAAAAGCCAAAACTATGAGACTGTGTAATGTTACGTAGGTCATCATGAGTACCTGCAATACTGTAGTCTATTGAGCGGTATTGCAAATCAGCATATATGTTTAGCTTGTCAACTATCTTATAATTTGCTTTTGCAAAAATGTTTACATCCCTTTTTGTGCCGGTGTTAAAATACCAATTTCTGTCATATTGTCCTAATGTTGCAACCTGTGCCCACACAATTTTTCCATAGTGGTCGCCATCATAGTAACTCCATCCTCCACCGAAGTTAAGCTCAAGTTTATTTGTATAATAATTTGCCGATAAGTTGATTCCGTAGTATATGTTGTCGAGCCATTTTTGCTGAATTAAGTTTGTTTTGCTAATTGTATCACCACTAATAATCGTATCCGAAAATCCATATTTTGAAAATTTGCGATTATTTTTATAGCTTTCGTAATAGCCCTTACCTGTAGTTACAAATGCTGTGGCAACAGCATTAAAATCATCATTAAACTGGTGTGCATAATGCAACTGATAATAATTTTGGATATAGTTATCTGTCTGATTATCATAATACCCAATAAAATCGCCATCGTTGTTATAAATTTCACCAGCCTGATTGTAGGTTCTGTTTGTTGTCAGGCTGTCTTTGGGTACGCCATACCATGACTGATAAGTATTTTCAGTGCCGGTTAATATCACTACCTTAATAATATCCTTTTTGCCAAAATAGGAGCCCGAGAAATATGCAGACTTTAAGTTTGAAGAAGCACGGTTGATGTAGCCATCCGATTTAATCGACGAAAGGCGCGCACTAAAATTCCATTTGTCGGCAAGCAGTCCTGTTCCAAACATGAGCGAATTTTTAAATGTACCATACGAACCTGCGGCACTACTGACTTCGGCATAAGGACTTATGCTATTGATGCCTGTTTTTATGTTAATACTTGCTCCAAAAGATGCGGCACCATTAGTGGAAGTTCCCACTCCGCGCTGAATTTGTATATCATTAATTGATGAAGCAAGGTCAGGTAAATCAACAAAATAAACGCTGTGCGACTCGCCATCATTAACAGGAACACCGTTAAGAGTAACATTAATACCGGTTAAATCTGTACCTCTTATTCGCAGTCCCGTATATCCAATACCTCCACCGGCATCCGACGACACAACTGTTGAAGGTGTTGAGTTAATTATGTACGGAAGATCTTTACCCGTATTGTTAACAGCAATCTCCTTACGATTCATAGTCGAGTATGTAGTAGGCGAATTGCTTCCCGCACGTATTGCCGAAATAATCACCTCATCACTCATAATTACAGTAGGCTTTAATGCTATGTTTAGTACAGTATTTTTATGTAAATCAACTTCAATAATTTGAGTTTTAAAGCCAACGTATGTAATAGTAAAGCTATATTTTGCAGGTTGTAGTTTCTTTATTTCGTAATAGCCTTCACTACCTGCAACCGTTGATATATTAGTGTTTTGTACCACAATATGTGCCCCCGGCAATGCCTTATTATCGGCATTATTCGTAATTTTTCCTGATAACATAAATTGTGCACTAATCGTTAATGGTATTAGTGCTAAGGTCGCAATTGTAAAAAAGTATTTTAGCATAACTTATAAGATTTTTATTAAAATCAATAGAAGAAAGCCTATGGGTTGTGTAACTCTTTTCCCTACACCGGCATTATCCGGATCAGGTTCAGAGGGTATATTCTCAGCCCTTAATATTTAAGGCACCCCTATTGGTAACTGGTTGCAAAAGTATAAAAATATTCGTTAATACGTTAATGTAGTATTATTTTTTTTGGGCGGCAAACACGCTTTCCATTTATAGTTGTTTCATACCAATTGTAGTAGTGTAAGCAATACATGGGCTTCCTTACGTCAGCCGCTGTTTGCAAACACTACTTACCATTGCTATCTCAACAAGCTATCCATTACAATCGTTGCCGCAGCTTACCGCTCCATATAGTCCCCATACATTTTATTCGACGGATAGGCATATTCAACATCAGG
>CAZGWS010000231.1:0-3052 GCA_964528805.1 uncultured Lentimicrobiaceae bacterium
CGCTGCTCCTTTTTTGCTTAAAACAACAACTCCCTTTTTGCTAATAATAAATGTTGTTGGTATGCTTTGGCTTATAAAATCGGGGGGTACAGCACTACTCCGGTAAAACAGGTTGGTATTAAAGCCATTTTTTTTTGCAAATGCCCTTACCTTTACCATGCTCTCGTCGCTAACAAGTACAAAATTAACATCATCCTTATATTTTTCGTAAATATCGATAATTCCGGGGAGTTCGGCATTACAAGGCGGACACCATGTTGCCCAAAAGTTTAAAAAAACAGGTTTCTCGTTTAATTTTGCGAACGATACTTTATTACCATAAGCATCGTAAAGTTGCCATGTATTAGCCTGATTGCTAATGCTAAACCGCTCATTACTGCTTAACGCAGATGGAGAAAAAGATGTTAATCTGATAAAGAAAGCAGCAACGTCAGTACGAGTTGCTGGTATAATTAATAATGCTAAAATTACTATAAAAACAGCATCAGAAAGAATGCTGTACCACTTTTTTGTTGAGAAGTAGTTGCTGAAGTATTTTTTAATGTTTAGTGATGCCAACTATTAAAGTTTTGCACGTTTATCAAGTAATTCGTTTATTTGCTCCTCGGTTAAATTAGGATTTTTAAGCATTTCATCAATTTCATCAACGGACGATTTTTTGATACCTATCTGATGTACAACAGTACTATCATCTACTTGTTTTATTATTACATCCGGGTACTCGGGCTCATCTTCTCCCAGCTGTTCGCGTAGTTGTTTTACCAAAGTGCTAACCATTTGTTTTACAGGCTCGCCAAACTGACCTTGTAGTTGATAGCCAATTTGATCTTTCATAGTTTCGTAATTACTAAAGAAAAAATGAAATTGCTTTAGCATTGTAGTATCAACACCCGGAACATTGTCCAGCGATTGTGTTTCAACAAGTTTTTTAAACAGTCTGAACAACTCGTCAAGATCTTGTTTGAATTTTTCATCTTCCATATCAGCAGCAAAATTAATAATTTTAATTGTAAAGATAATTAAGTTGTTACATAAAAAGCTATTTCATAAATTTTACCGAATAAATGATGGCTTCAACTTGCCTTAACAGGTTACGTTTTTTCTTATTTGGGTGATAAACATAGCCATATATTGTTAAAATATTATTACTTTTTGTATCAACAAAAGTATAGCTTATAAAAGGTCCCCCCATAAAATCATGTTTTACATCCCAAACACCTCGCATTTCAATAGCATATTTAGTAATGAAATTAGATATTTGTGTGGTAATTGCTGGTACGTATTCCTGATCTATTGCCATGTGTGTTCCTTCTGTTTCGCCCGGAACGTATTGCTGTAATGCGTTATTGGTACGTACAATTATACTTTTTGCCGTAAACTGCTCTTCGCTTTTGTAGGGTTCCGAAATAATAATTATACCTTGGCTGAAATCAGTAACTTCTTTTCTAATCCACATAAAACCGGGTTTGGTTTTTGCAATATAGAAACCCTGCGGCACGGTTATGTTTAAATTAAATGTATTCCTAACTTCTTTTAACACAGCATTTTTAGAACTTGGACGAAATACTGATAATATTCTACTCCTCTCGGCTTCACTATAATCATTAACAATACCGGCAGCATATTTTTCAAAGTTATCTTCAAATGCACTTGGCGATGGAGAGGTAATTCTTATAATCCTTTGTGGATCTGACCATCTATTTTTAAATTTTTCAACTTTCGTTGATGTTGCCTTTTTATCAATATTAACAATTAATATGTTTCTGTGTTTTTCAAACATATCCGAAAAGTTATTAACGGTAATGTGAGCCAAATCAAATAATGGTTCGTTTTGCAATAAACCGTATTGGGGTTGTGCAAGATATTTCTTTATTGTTTTACCAATTATATTATCCCATTGACTTTCATTTTGAAGTACAATTAGGACTTCAGAAGTATTTCCAATTGAGCGTGGCAATCCTGATCGCTTTATGTTATCATCACAAGATGAAAATATAATAGCTATTAATACTATACCGATTGTAAAAAAATTAAGCTGTCTCATCTTTATGTTACTGTGTTCAAACATGTGTTTTTTGATAATAAAATACATTTTACACTAAATATCATACTGTTAATAAACGCATTTGATGTAAAAAATATTGTTTTGCCTGTACAACCAATTAGCATAATTAATCTGGACTTAACTAATAACCGCTATTTTAATTTTTTGTCCGGGTCGCAATCTGTGACTATTTTTAATATTATTAAGTGATTTTATTTTTTCAACGGTAATACCATCATATTCTTTAGCAATATCCCACAATGTATCTCCTTTACGTACAATATGATACAAGTATTTACCATCTTTTATAGAGCTGTTGGTTTTTGTAGTAGGCTTGTAAACAATAAGTTCTTGTTTAGGAAATATTTTTGAGTTTCCTAAATTGTTCCACTCTTTAAGATCGGTAACGGTACATTTATATTTATTAGCAATTAGCCCCAGGTTTTCTCCGTTTTTAACTATATGTTTAGTTTTTTCGGAAGATCGCATAACTGGAGTTGATGTTTTTTGGTAATACTTACTGCTGCCGGCACCAAATAATATAAGTTTTTGACCCGGGTAAATAGTATTACTTCTTAGTCTGTTCCACCTTTTTATTTGGCTTACATAAACACGATTTCGTTTTGCTATCAAACCCAGACTTTCACCACTTCTAACTATATGGATATTTCTGTTTTTTGCTTTTTTAACTTCAGCAAGAAGTTTATCATGCTCGATACCTTTACGGGTTTTGTATGCGTATAATTGTTGTTCATTATTTAAAAAGTCTGATAGATATCTACGTGGAATTCTAATTGTATATTTTTTCCCAGCTGTTGATGGGATTATGCCTTTTTTAAACTGTGGGTTTAAAAATTTCAATTCATCCATTGGGATACCCAACATTTCGTTTAACTGATCGAACGCCAATATATCATTAACAGTAACAGTATCAATATCATAATAAAACATACCGGGGCGCATAGGGTAAATATTATGCTCGGGAGCGTAATTCATAATATAGTTTAC
>CAZGWS010000231.1:3152-4766 GCA_964528805.1 uncultured Lentimicrobiaceae bacterium
CTAAAATTATTATGGCTATGTCCTGATGTGTCGATACTAAAGAAAGGTTTTTTATAAAATTTTTCGTACAGCAGATCGTCCAAAGTAGTGAGTACCTGAGAATCCTTAACCAACATGCTAAACCCCGTATTGCTATCTGTTGCAGTATCAGATTTTATCATTATTGTAGTATCAACAACGCTAATGCTATTAATTTTGGCAACTGTTTTATTGGCTACACTATCAGTAATTACGATAGTTGTGTCAGTAACTAATGCGACAATTGAATCTTTCTTTTGTTGTGCAGATACATTTACTGTTATGAAAAAAGTAACGACAATAACAGTTGTAATTTTAAGTAAATTCATATTATATAATGTATTTTATACTTTATAAACGTTCGTTTGTATAAAAATATTTGATGTAAATTATAAACAATTAAGGTTATGTGTATTCTGAAAAGCAGAGCACTACATTTTGAATTGATGGAATACAAAATTCAAAAAACAATAAAAGAAAAACCCGTAACACAAAGTGCATAACGGGTTTAAGCCTAACTTGGTTTTAATTAAAATTTCATTTCTTTTTTAATTTCTTCAGTCCAGTTTTTAATTCTTTCTTCCGATTGTTTAGGTTCGTTGTCAACATCAAGAGCTAATCCATAAAAGAAACCATTTATCTCACCATCTGAATTAGTAAATTTATACCCTACTGAAGACCACTTGCCAATAGTTTTAATATTTAACTTATCCATTTCATTTTTATAATGACCGAGATTATCAACAAAATGATCGGGATAAAGTATATGATTACCCAAGCCAAATGATGTGGCAAGTATATTTATTTGACCAATACCATCAAGTTTCCTGTAAAATCTGTTCCACTCATTATTGGCTGTAGCATCATCCCAGTTATCGGTCCCAACAGTTGAATGCCCTATTATCATCAACTTATAGCTATTAAGAGTAGATGCATCAAAACTAACAATATCAAACATGTCAATTATTTCGGGGTTAAACATGTCATAAACTTTTTTTGCCGTATTTTCAACGTTTCCTCCTTTGCCCCAATACAGCAGCACTATTTTTTTCATAATATTTGGATTTTATGTCTGCAAAAGTACAATTAATTGATGATGTACTATGTATAATATCATGGCAATAAAGAGATTTTTTTAACTCTTAGTAATTATATTTTTTACATTTAAGGCACATGTCATAATTATTAATTAAGGTATGGCAGATAATTATTCTCAAAAAGTACTTTAGCATTGCTAAGAAATAAGTTGATTAATAGACAAGTACTATTCACTATTTGAACGTCAAAATTGGTTGACTGGTTTTTGCCAAGACTGAGCAGTTGTTTGGCTTCCATAAAAGAATTTATGCAACGTAACCTGCAAAAAAAACCTCTATCAAGCCAATGTAGGCAAAGGTTTGTTGGAGGTTTTATCATATCTTCTGACAGGAAGTTCCGCTGATGTTTTTTCAGCCTTGCAGGTAACTTACCATATAAGCGAATTATTACTATAATAGAATTGTGTCAATACATTTATTAATGTATTTTTACTATGCTTATCGAAATAAAAATAGTTTTAATGAGTGTGAAGTAATATAATTTTACATATTATACTAT
>CAZGWS010000232.1:0-4744 GCA_964528805.1 uncultured Lentimicrobiaceae bacterium
ATTATGAAAGATTTTAGCATGTGGGAATTAGTTAAAAAAAATGCTTACGGAGCACTAAACCCAATTATAAACCTTCTTATAAAAACAGGAATAACACCAAATGGCATCACCATAGTTGGTTTTATAATTACAATTATTTCATCTACAATACTTATAGTAGGTGCCGAAATGAGAGACAAAAATAACCATCAGTACATAATGCTATTTGGGGTAGTTTTACTGCTTGCCGGTGTATTTGATATGTTAGATGGGCAGTTGGCACGACAAACTAACAAAATAACAAAATTTGGAGCCCTATTCGACTCTGTTATTGACCGTTACAGTGAAATGATTATGTTTTTTGGCATTGCATATTATTTAGTTTCATACCACTACTTTTTAAGCGGAGTATTTGCATTTATTGCTATGATTGGCTCAATAATGGTTAGCTATGTTAGGGCACGGGCCGAGGGCTTGGGAGTAGAGTGCAGTATAGGTATTATGCAACGCCCTGAGCGAGTATTAACAATTGGAATTTCGGCAATACTTTACGGAGTAATTTCAAACTTTACCGGAAACTTTAAAATAGAGGTTGACTGGTTGCCATTCCCTCTTATAGAGAACATTTCAATATTCACAATCCCAATATTTATACTGGCAGTACTTACAAATTATACTGCCTTTCAAAGGTTAAACCATTGTAAAAAAAATATGTTATAAACACTATAAACAATAAAAATGAATTCAAAAAAAAATATTAAAAGTCCTGTAGGAAAATTAGGCATATTAACCCCTGGAATGGGAGCTGTTTCAATTACGTTTATGGCCGGTGTCATTGCATCTAACAAAGGTATTGGAAAACCAATAGGGTCAATTTCTCAAATGGGAAAAATACGTATTGGAAAACGAACCGAAGAAAAAAATCCCTCTGTTAATGAATTTGTACCTTTGGCTTCTATGAAAGAGTTGGTGTTTGGAGGATGGGATATCTATTATGACAATGCCTACGAATCAGCAATAAATGCAGGGGTACTTGAAAAAGATTTGTTAAATTCCATTAAAAACGAACTTTCTGCAATCAAACCAATGCCTGCTGTTTTCGATTCGGAGTTTATTAAAAATATTAATGGCGATAATGTTAAAAACAACAAAACAAAAATGCAGTCAGCCATAGCTTTGATGGAGGATATTGCTACTTTTAAGAAAAAAAACAACTGCGAGCGTTTGGTAATGATTTGGTGTGCTTCTACCGAAGTTTACACTCAAATATCCGACATTCACTTATCTATAGATAAATTCGAGCAAGCTCTTAGAGATAATCATCCGGCAATTGCTCCAAGTATGATTTATGCTTATGCGGCTATTAAAAGTGGTATTCCGTTTGCAAACGGTGCACCTAACCTAACCGTTGATATACCAGCGTTAATACAGCTTTCAAAACAACAAAATGTACCCATCGCTGGTAAAGATTTTAAAACAGGTCAAACATTAATAAAAACAATATTAGGTCCCGGATTAAAAACCAGATTACTTGGAATTGACGGATGGTTCTCAACAAATATATTGGGAAATTGCGATGGTGAAGTACTTGATGATGTTGATTCGTTTAAAACAAAAGAAGTATCGAAACTAAGCGTGCTTGATAGCGTGCTGGAACCTGATAAATATCCCGAACTATATAAAGATATGTATCATAAAGTACGTATTAATTACTATCCTCCAAAAGGTGATGATAAAGAAAGTTGGGATAATATTGACATTTTTGGCTGGCTGGGATATAAAATGCAAATCAAAATAAATTTTCTTTGTAAAGACTCAATTTTGGCAGCACCGGTGGTTCTTGATTTAGCCATTTTTATGGACTTAGCTCAGCGTGCAGGCATGACAGGAATACAAGAATGGTTATCATTTTATTTTAAGTCGCCGCAAACAAAAGAAGGGTTAGTACCCATACATGATATTTTCCTTCAAAAAATAAAATTCGAAAATACTTTAAGGCATTTAATGGGTGAAACCCTAATAAACTATTTGGGGTTGGATTATTATGAAGAAAACTAATAGATACAAATGAAAATATACAAAGTTATAGCATCAGGATTGGGGACCGGATTTTCCCCTTTTGCTCCGGGAACAGCAGGGTCAATATTAGGAATACTACTGATATACCTATTCAATTATATATTAATTGGTCTAAATGTTAAATTGTGGACTGTTCATTCCCTCAATCTTTTTGCTATAATCTTTGTTGTTGCTATTGGTAATTACTCAATAAAAAAAGTACATACCTTTTGGGAACACGATGCACCACAAATTGTAATTGACGAAATCGCAGGAGTTTGGATTGCAATATTTGCAATGCCATTAAAATGGGAGTATTATTTGTTTGCATTAGTGCTATTCAGGCTATTTGATATTTTCAAACCATTTTACATCAGGCAAATCGACAAAATGAAAACTAATTGGAGTGTTATGCTTGATGATGTGTTGGCTGGTATTTACAGCTTGATTGTTATTCAAATACTATATCACACAGAAATTATTTAAAGGTGGCAGAAAAACCAAAAATACTAACTTCATTTTTGAGATATAATGTTTCAGCTATTCTGGCAACAATAACCGACTTTTTGGTATTTGTTATTCTTATAAAAATATTTGGTATCTGGTACATAGTTGCAACCATTTTTAGTGCACTAAGTGGAGGTATTATTGCTTTTGTACTTAATCGTAACTGGGCATTTATTAGTAAAAGTGGCAAGATATCCAGGCAGGCAATACGCTATTTTATTGTTTGGGGAGGGAGCATTTTACTAAATACCGTAGGTCTGTTCATATTGGTTGAGAGTACTAATATAAACGAAATTATTTCTAAAATTATAATATCAGTGGCGGTGGGCTTTGGCTTTAACTTCTTAATGTATAAATATTTTGTTTTTACATAAATGTACAAGAAAAAGATAAAACATATAATAATAAATTTTACGCTGCTACTAATACTACAAGCTTTTTCAACTATTAGTGCACAAAAATTAACACAGGTAAGAGGGCGTGTAATTGATGCAAATACCAAAGAGCCTTTACCCTTTGTTAATATTGTTTTTTCGGGAAAGAACATTGGTGCTACAACCGATTTTAATGGGAAGTTTTCAATAATTACTCAATGGGCTTCAAACAGTTTAACAGCATCATTCATAGGTTATGAGAAACAAACAATTGCTATTACTCCCGAAAAAAGTCAGGTTATTAACTTTAAACTAAAACTAAGCTCAATTAGCTTAAATGAAGTTGAAGTAGTATCAAAAAGAAAACGATATCGAAATAAAAATAATCCGGCAGTTGAGTTAATAAAACGTATAGTTAAAAATAAGAACCTCAACAGAAAAGAACATCTAGACTATTACCAATATGCAAAATACGAGAAGGTTGAATTCGACCTAAATAATATTACCGAAAAATTTAGAAATAAAAAGATATTTAAAAAATTTCAGTTCATTTTTAACTATGTTGATACGGCTGAAATAAATGGCAAACCATATCTGCCTGTGTTTTTAAAAGAAACCTTGTCTGAAGTATATTATAGGAAGACACCAAAAAATGAGAAAGAATATATAAAAGGTGCAAAAATGATCGGCTTTCATGATTATATTGATAATGACGGTGTTAGCTTTATGATCGACCATATGTATCAGGATATAAATATTTACGATAATAATATCACTATATTAACAAACCAATTTACAAGCCCAATATCACCACTGGCACCGTCAATTTATAAGTTTCATATAATTGATACTATTAATGTAAACGGCTACGATTGTATTAACCTGGCATTTCAACCCAGAAACAAACAAGATTTTGCATTTAAGGGAAACCTATATGTTACTAATGATAACAGACTTGCTGTAATAAAAGTTGATATGCGGGTAACAGATGACATTAATTTGAACTTTGTTAATGATTTGCAAATTATTCAGGAATTCGGTTTTATAAATAACAAATCATGGATGTTAACTCGCGACAAGATTATTATTGATTTTAATATTGGAAAAACCGGAACCGGGATGTATGGTAAAAAAACGGTCTTTTACGACGACTATGTTTTTAATAAAAAGATATCGGATACGATTTTTACAGGTATTGAGAAAACAATAAAACTGACTAACAACAAACATCGCAACGACCAATACTGGAAAGAAAATCGGATTACACCATTAAGCGATCAGGAGCAAAATATTTATACAATGGTAGATAGTGTTCAGCACGTTCCTGCATTTAAACGAACAATGGATGTTGTTATGTTGCTGGTTGCCGGCTACTGGAATTTTGGTATGATTGACGTTGGTCCCGTAAATACATTTTACAGCTTTAACGATGTAGAAGGGTTTAGGATAAGAGTTGGTGGCAGAACAAGCAACAAGTTCAGTAAAACTTTTCGTATTGATGGTTTTGTGGTTTATGGATTTAAAGATGAAGAGTTTAAATACTCTGCAAGAGCAACATGGTCGTTAAATAAACACACACTTAACGAAAGTCCGCAACATACAATAATGGCAATGTATCAAAAAGAAACAAACTTTCCTGGTATGGAAATGATGTTTATTAATGAAGATAATTTCTTCCTTTCTTTTAAAAGGGGTGTTGCTGATAAAATACTGTATTACAATATGTTTTACATTGAGGATTACAAAGATTGGGCTAATGACATTTCAACTACTATTGGTTTAAAATATATGACACAAGAGCCGGGTGGTAAACTTGAGTTTAATTA
>CAZGWS010000233.1:0-2704 GCA_964528805.1 uncultured Lentimicrobiaceae bacterium
GTAATGACATTCTTGATAAGAATAATAATGACTTATCATTTGGTTTTTCAAGTGGATTGACCTTTCAATATAATTTTCCAAAACTTGTATCAATCAGAACAAACATCAGTTTTGAAAGAAAAGGTTTTACCGCACAAAGATCGGCAACTGAGCAAAATAGAAATCAAATTGGAGAAATAACTTTTCACTCAAATTTTGACTATTTGATAATTCCCATACTTGGGAGATTGACTTTTGGTAAGAGAATTAACTTTTTTGTGAATGCCGGGTCATACATTGGCTATTTAATCAAACAAACAGATGTAACAGAGAGTTTCGGAAAATATCCAAAAACAGAAAATGATAATACGGCTAATTATAAAAGAACAGATTTAGGGATAATAACCGGGTTAGGTGCAAGATTTCCTATTAAGAATAAATTATTCTTATCCTTAGAAATAAGAAACAACTTTGGTCTTACTAACATAAGTTCTGTTTCTGTTATGAATGATGGTTCTATTAAGACAAATTCAACAAATTTATTGATTGGAATTGAGTATAGATTTGGAACAATAATAAATGATTAACAAATTACGCTTACCAACAAAAAATATAGCTCATTTTGCAGAAAGCAATAGATTATGTAATTGTTAGCAACAAATAAAATTAGTTGTAACTTGAAAAGCAAATGTTTCAAAATAGCAAACACAATATTAAACCCGCTATTAATAATAATCGGATTTAACCTTAGAATTATCCCGAACCAACGTAAATTTTTCAACTCGATAAGAAACAAATGTATCAGATTATAGCTGAAAAAATTGAGATAATAATAGTATTGTAAACACCTTTTATTTATCTAATAGAATAATTATATAGTTATCTAACTGATCATTAAGCTCTTATAACTTTATTAGGTATTTTGTTGCTTAAATGTTGGTATTAACCTAAAAAAATTAATACTTTTGGATTTTATTTTTTTTCAAAAATTAACATATATTTAACAAAAATTAATTTTTCAAAAAAACTAGTTATTTGATAACCTTTACGC
Organism: uncultured Lentimicrobiaceae bacterium; assembly: GCA_964528805.1. Classification (GTDB taxonomy): domain Bacteria; phylum Bacteroidota; class Bacteroidia; order Bacteroidales; family F082. The sequence continues at coordinate 1,031 of CAZGWS010000233.1, forward strand.
CATGATAATAAACAATATTATTCGTAATAAGCAGCTGGTCTTCAGTAGATTTATTACTTTTGGAATTCTAACATTATTTCTGTTAATTTCTGTTTACTCATTTTCTCAAAATACCAATGATGAGAACAACTTTCAACAGTGCAGGGCGTGCCACACAATTGGAAGTGGTAAGCTTGTTGGTCCTGATTTAAAAGGTGTAACAGACAGAAGAGATGAGGCTTGGTTGATTAGTTTTATACAAAATTCGCAAAAGCTTATTCAATCGGGTAACGAGCAAGCCGTTAAGATTTTTAACGAGAACAACAGGATCCCCATGCCTCCGCATAATCTTACTGACGATCAGGTTAGAGGCATTATTAAGTACATTGCCAACGGAGGAAAACTTGGAGCCGATCAGGCGAAGGTTGCCCCAAATGAGGACACAGAAGTTAAAATTGCTGAAGATACTGCTCATTTAATAGTTGAAACAAAAAGAGATGAGCAGGAGAACATGAGATGGGTATTATTTGTAATGGTTATTTTACTTTTAGTAAGTACAGTTGATTTAGCAAAGACAAAAATACTAAAAGCAAAGTGGATTCACTATATTGTTATAATAACTTCTCTATTTATCATCAGTGAAATTATTTTTGTAGAAGCAACATCATTAGGAAGGCAGCAATACTACCAACCTGATCAGCCTGTATGGTTTTCGCACAAGGTACACGCCGGTCAAAATCAAATTGATTGCAAATATTGCCATTTTACAGTTGAAAAGAGTATGCACGCCGGAATACCACCGGTGTCAGTTTGTATGAACTGTCATAGTCAGGTTAAAAAAGGAACACGAACAGGCACTAAAGAAATTTCAAAAATATATGATGCAATTAAAAATAATGAACCCATTGCATGGGTAAAAGTTTATAATTTACCTGACCACGTTTATTTTAACCATGCACAGCATGTAAACGTAGGACAAATTGATTGTATTAGATGCCACGGCGATGTTGCCAAAATGGATCAGATAATAGAAGTGCCTGAACTCAGCATGGGGTGGTGCATTAGCTGTCATCGTACCGAAAAGGTTCACTTTGAGTCAAATAAATTCTACGATCAATACACTGAGCTTCACAAAAAACTTAAAGACGGTGAAATGCCCGGTGTTACAGTCCAAAATATTGGCGGCGACGAATGCGCAAAATGTCATTACTAAAAATTAATACTAATATTCCATTTAAAATATACCATGGAAAAAATATATTGGCAAAGCCTTGAAAGCTTAAAAGAACATAGAAAAAATTCCATTACTAAAAATAATGAGGCTAACCTTGAATTTTCAATAGAAGGGCTTGACAAATCGGAAATAGAAGGAAAATCAAGCAGAAGAGATTTCCTTAAACTGCTTGGGTTTTCTGTAAGCGCAGTTGCACTTGTAAGCAGTTGCCAGATGCCTGTGCGTAAGGCAATACCATTACTAAATCAACCGGAAGAGCTAATCCCCGGTGTTGCTAATTACTTTGCAACTACTTTTTTTGATGGCACTGACTACTGTAGTATTCTTGTTAAAACCCGAGAAAATCGCCCTATTAAAATTGAGGGTAACGAATTGTCGCCACTTACTAAAGGTGGCACTAGTGCGCGAGTTCAAGCTTCGGTGCTTAACTTGTACGATGATGCCAGACTAAAGAAGCCATA
>CAZGWS010000233.1:2804-4683 GCA_964528805.1 uncultured Lentimicrobiaceae bacterium
ATGTCGAGGACATATCAGTACGAAAGCAAGATGTCGTTAACCGGTTCAAATGCTGATTATAGATTTGGTATGCGCCCCTCAGACGAAGCCGGGGTACTTTTAAATCTTTACAACAAAATTGCAAAGAAAACAGGTATGTCAGTTTATAACGCACCTGAAATTAACATCGATATAACACAGTTAGCTTCAGACTTGTTGAAGAATAAAGGTAGTTCATTAGTAGTTTCAGGAACTAACAACTTAAACATACAGTTAATTGTGAATGCTATAAACAATGCTCTTGGCAATTATGGCAACACCATTGATGTAAATACACCAGTTTACTTAAAGCAAGGTAGCGATATTGAAATGAAAAACCTTGTTAAAGAAATGAATGGCGGTAAAGTTGGTGGCATTTTAATAAACAATGTCAATCCTGCTTATGACTATATTGATGCCAATGGCTTTATTTCAGGTCTAAAAAAAGTTAGTACTACAATTTCGTTTGCCGAAACAATGGACGAAACGGCTTCCTTATGCAAGCATGTTTGTCCCGACAACAATTATCTTGAATCGTGGAATGATGCGGAGCCTGTTGAAGGTTATTACAGCATCTCACAACCAACAATAAAACCTATTTTTGACACAAGACAGTTTCAAGATAGTTTGCTTAAATGGATGGGTGAAACAATAACTTTCTCAACCTATTTAGAAACAAAATGGAAAAATAAGTTATCGAATGAAGCAAACGTTTCGCTGGCATGGAATAAGGTAAAACAAGATGGCATATACAAAGCTGACCAAAAAAGCAAAGATCAACTTACTTTTAACACTCAATCGTTAAGTGCTAAAGCAGGCAAAACTGACGGTATTGAATTAAGTCTTTATCAAAAACTTTCTATGGGCATTGGCAAATACGCCAATAATCCATGGTTGCAGGAGATGCCGGATCCAATATCAACAGCAACGTGGGACAATTACATCTGCATCTCACCTAAATATGCTAATAAATACGGTATTAAGTATGAAGATGTTGTACTTGTTAATGGCAAATATGAACTTCCTGTACTTGTACAACCAGGGCAACCTGAGGATACTGTTTCAATTGCACTTGGATATGGCAGAACTGCTGCAGGTAAAGCCGGTAACGGTGTTGGCTTTAACGCATTTCAGCTTATCGATGGCTCTGATATAACAATTGAAAAGATATCAGGAAAAACTTATCCGATAGCATGCACGCAGATGCATCATGATATGGAGGAAAGACCAATAGTTCGTGAAACCACACTTGCCGAGTACATTAAAAAACCATCATCAGGAAACGAATTGCACAAATTTGATGAGGAACATAATGTAACTTTGTACAACAAGGAAAAGTATGATGGCTTTCAGTGGGGCATGTCAATCGACTTAAATAGTTGTACAGGCTGCGGTAATTGTGTAATTGCATGTCAAGCCGAGAACAATGTTGCTGTAATTGGTAAGGAACAGGTTAAAAATCGTAGGATAATGCATTGGATGCGTATTGATCGTTACTACTCAAGAGAGGAAGAAAATCCGCAAATTTATCATATGCCGGTAATGTGCCAGCAATGCGACAACGCACCTTGTGAAAATGTTTGTCCTGTTGCAGCAACTAACCATAGTACCGAAGGCCTTAACCAAATGGCATATAATCGCTGCATTGGAACACGATATTGCATGAATAACTGCCCATATAAAGTAAGACGTTTTAACTGGTTTGAATTTGTTAATAACAATAACTTTGACTTTAATATGAATAGCGAACTTGGCAAGCTTGTACTTAACCCCGATGTTATTGTTCGTCAACGCGGAGTTGTTGAGAAATGTTCAATGTGTGTACAACGTATTCAGGAAGGAAAACTAAATGCAAAAATGG
>CAZGWS010000234.1:0-4674 GCA_964528805.1 uncultured Lentimicrobiaceae bacterium
CAGTAAAAATAATCCAGTTATGCTAATGAAAGTTGAAGTAACATAACGCCTAAATAACACGCGCAACATGAGCGCACGGATAGCACAAGGACGCAGTTAGCGTCGGGTTGATTTTATTGTTATATTTTTTAATTTCGGAGGGTATTTTGTTACAAACCAAAGGTGGCTGCATTAGAGGCGGGGCAGATTGTGAATCGTATGCTCAAGTTGTTAGCGATTGCGGAGGGTCATTTGTTTGTTGTGGTGAAAATAACGGAGCAAGGCGTAAGGTGCAACAGGACAAATATACATTTTGTTTTAAAAATTCAGAAATTGATGAAATGTCTCATTATGATGAAGTTGATTTGACAGACCAGTTAAGTGTTATTGCACAAGCCTTATCTATCATTAACCACGTGAAGGCTAATAAATTGTAAATATAACGCCTGCATCAGCTGACCGTAAAAAGGGGCGCATTTTTTGCCTCAGCAAAAAAAGTGACGCTTTTTACGGTCAGCTGGATGCAATTGTTAGCTTTTATCCATTCCATATTTTCATGAACATTATAGAAGCAATAAATATTCTAGTAACATTACAGTATCTTAAATTTTATATAGATTGGTTTGTGATCTGATGACTCAACACAATCTAATGCCTCAGATGAAATTATACTTAGCTTTTTATGACTGTAATATATACGATCAAGAGGTAATTTTTCAGCTGTTGTAAAAAACCAAACATACCATGGTGGAGTAGTTGCATTATTTACAGTTTCCTCATATAAATCCAATTGTGGAAAAAATTGCTCTAAAATAGATACTCTTTCAGATGACCATGTATTGAAATCACCTGAAATGATAATGGGATGATTTTTGAACGGCAGTAATTTATTGTATAAGTCTTCGATTTGATCTTTAAAATCGCTTAGACAAACAAAATTCAATCCATGAACATTTGCAACTAACACTGCACCACCTGAATTTAATACATGCGAGGTTACTAAAATTACTTTAGGAGTTTCTGTAAATGGCTCTTTCGCAGGTGAAATTAATGAGATTTGATTGATCCCGAGTGAGTTAGAGGCTGTTAATACGCCTGTATATCTATTATCTTTTATTGCATTTGGAAGAAACTTCCAATTAATATTTTTAACTTGAAGTGCATATTTTAAACCAGTATTTAAACTAGCCTCCTGAAACAGGATGATGTCAGGGTTTTTTGTACAATTAGAATTTAGTATATCTTTTATCCAATTTTTATCATTTCCTTCTTTATGTATATTCCAACTCATGAAATCAATCGTTAAATCATTAATGCCTAACGAAGGATTGCTTAAATCTTCAATAACGATTGGATGATTTGTAGGAACATACCCACAGGAACTTAATGACATAAAAATAACAATAATTGGTAATATTTTTATCATAATATTTCTTTCCTGATTGTTAGTGGGCATAGTAGTACAAAGCTAACGCTCTAATCACAGGCGCCACAGAAGCACTTGAAAGAAAAAACACGCTGTTTGGCGTCCGGTGCATTAGTTTGTTATATTTTTATTTACAACTCAACAGCCTTACTATTACTATATTATCTAATAAATTTATCATAATTTTCAGTGTCACTCCTAAACAATAAATTAAGCATCATTCCTTTAGGTTTTTTTATAAAAAAACTCAATTGTTTTTATATTTGTTCATCAACGTTGCTACAAAATAGAAACAAAAGAAATATTGAGGCAATGCTATTCAGTTGCAAGTGAAGTCGAATATGTAACTTATACTAGGTGGATTTTTATTTCAACTCAGGCAGGCTTCCTTTTTAACACATTTACCACCAAATGCGGATAGTGTATTTCCATTAACTCGGAATGAAGGAGAGTCACCAATAACTAATGCAGCTTTACTATCATACGATTTTGTTACATCTAGTACAAGCTGACTATCATATAATTTATAGATTCCAGAATATTCACCTTCCTGTCCGTGTTTATCACCACCAATAATAAATACTTTGTTAGAAAACCGTCCATTTGGCTTTAACTCAATACTTATCATTGTTCCAATTCCTTTGCATTTATACATGCCTATAATTCTAGATATATTTTTAATGGGGAATTCCTTGGATTTAGTTATTTTTCCGTCTTTATAATAAATTTCATGTTTCTTACTTCCATCTTCGTACCATGCAGTTACAAGGCCGTCGAGTTCTCCATCTTTATGATTTCCTTCAATCTTTTTGTTTCCATTTTTGTGCCATGAAAGCATAAGTCCATTAATTTTATTATCTTTTAGGTGTATTTCAGACTTCTTGTTTCCATTTTCATACCACTGAGTGATAAGCCCATACATCTCATCATCTTTTAGGTTTGCTTCCTCATGCTTATTGCCATTTTCATGCCACGTTGTCATAAGTCCGTTTTTCTTTCCATTCTTGTAATGATATTCTTCTTTTTTATGACCATTTAATCCACCTTTTTCCCAATAAGTAATATATTTTCCTGTGAACTTTATTTCCGAGTCAATTTCATATTTAAATCCATCTATTTCTTTAAGATTAGAAGTCTCTTTTTCTACTGAACAAGATACTGTTAAAATAATAAAAGCAACCATACAATAAATATTTTTCATATTAATTTTATATATTTTACGTTAAAATTTAGTCTATCGAATAACCTAATTAATTTTTAGATGATAAATGGACATGTTATCAAAGTGCAATTGTTATATAGACCCTCATAACTATGCAACTTATATATAGAGAACAACTTGCCTTATTAAGTACGGAAACAACTTCTAATTTCCATTTTTATTGGCCTAATATATTGCTTTATTTTTAATTTACGTATTGAAATATAACGCCAAAATCAGATGCCGTTTAAAGGGGCAGGACTTTTGCGTCTTTTTGCAAAAGGCATGACGCTTTAAACGGTCAGCTGGATTTATTGGTTAGGCATTGGAGAGACTTTATAAAGTATTGGTAATTCATATCCTCTTTTCCTGAAGTCTTGATGCATATCAGATATTTTCAAAAACCCGATTACTTGCAAGAATGATAAAAAACCGAGAGCCTCATCCTCAGATATGTCAGTGATATTTTGTCTTAGCCATTTAAAGTCAAACTTTGTTTTATTCCCTTTTTTTGCTTGAAACACATTAAAATACTTTGTCCATTTATCTTCAACAGAACCTACGTTTTTTACGTAGATATCTTTTGAAGACACATAAGCATCATATACACAATTTTTCTTAAACAGATCCCATTCGAAATCTTTTTCCACCAAAACCACCTCACATGTTTGATCCGGATTATCATCATAATATGACGCAACTTTCTCAACGACTTCCTTCAGAAAAATAAGGATATAACGTGGAGTACAAACATCGTTTCCGTCTAGAAAGTGATTATTTATGAAATCAAATGTATTTATTTCCTCATGTGTTTGTTGTCTAGCACAATAGTGAATCAATTTCCTCGGAAACAACTTTGTAATTATTGCTTTATCAAACTTCCCGTATAGGCTTGTTTCTCTCTCAACCTTCTCTTTCTTATTTATTAAATTTTTAATAAATTTAGGTATTTTAGTGCTAAATAATATTCTTTCTCGGTGTGTTAAATCAAACTCACTCAAGTCTGTAGCTTGAAGGAGTTGCTCTGGTTGTGAAATTTTTGCGTTTTGGAGGGCGATCATTATTCTTTCTGCTAAAAACCTCAGAGTCTCATCTTTACTCCAGCGCAAAAATACCACGTTATCATTAACTTTATCGTATCCTAGGCTGGAAAAATCTAACCTTTCAAAGAGATCAGCTCTAAGAAATATTTTCAAGTTTATAGATTCATCCGTTGCAAAATCATCATCCACTTCAAGAAGTGCGGTAAGAAAAGCTTTTTGAGTTGTATATTCAACACCAGCTACAAATCTGTCAATTTTATCAATGATAACAGTCGCACAGTTAATATCTCTTTGCTTAATAGATGATGAAATAGCACGCTGCACCTCTTCAAGGTTTATTTTCTTTTGTTTTTTTAGTTGTTTATCAGATAGACTTGCTTCAAAAGATATGGGATTATCTGCAATCTTTGCTTCGAGCTTAATATTCGCTCCAGATACCAAACTCTTTACTTTACTGACTATATCTGAATATGAGTCAGAACTATTAGAATCAATCAGAAAATTATTAACTGCTTTCTCTTCGTCATTAGCTGGAAAACGCTGCATCTTTGAAATAGAGATAGCAACTTTTGATAACACATTAAACTTCCAAAGCAGTTGGTAAAGAGTTTTCTCTTCTTTTCCTTGATAATATTCCTTTACAAAAGTACTCAACTCGGTAAATGACAATGCTTCTTCTAATGGGACAATCAAATTATTTTTATAGGAGTCAATATCCTTTGAATGATTTTTTAATAATCTAAAAAGCGTACTTTTTCCAGTCCCTATTGCACCAACAACTATTGAATGCTGGTTTAAGAAAAATAGCTTTACTGACGAAGTTATAATAAATGCCTGCTCCGCAACATCATCACGATGTCCATCTACACTACCAAAATTTAGAGTTCGCAATAACGCAACTGGAAATGGATTTGGTAGTGAATTTGTTACTTTTCTACTTCTCATTCAATATTAATCTCTATATGCCTGCCTAACGCTTGTATCAGATGCCGCCGGAAGGGGCGCATCTTTTGCGGCTTTTTGCA
>CAZGWS010000235.1:0-4645 GCA_964528805.1 uncultured Lentimicrobiaceae bacterium
AGTATTGCCGTTATCTTTAAGTTTATTAATGGCACTCATTAAATGTTGGGTGTCGTGCGAATGCAGACCTATTGTTGGTTCATCAAACACATAAGTTAGTCCACACAAGTCAGAAACTAACTGAGTAGCAATACGTAAGCGTTGTGCTTCACCTGCCGATAATGTAGAAGTACGTCTATTTACTGCCAAGTAACCAAGTCCGATATTTGCCAGCGATTCGAGTTTTGATATTATTTGTTTTATTATTTCACCGCTTCTCAGTAGTGTATTAGTACACATGCCAGAAGTAATATTTTTAAAGTAGCTGATTGAGCTACTTACTGTTTTTGAAGATAATTGGATAATATTCAAATTATCGAAAGTAACAGCTAAAACATTGTTATTAAGTCTATTTCCATTACATATTGTACAATTAACTTCACTCATTATGATATTATATGCATCACCTCGAGATCCTTTGCGTTTAATCTCATACTCCTCGTTAAGAAGATTTGTAAACCCCTTCCAAACAGTATTTAAAGTGTGTGTACCTATTCTTGTACCTCGTTTAAACTTCCATTCAACATCATAAGTTTCATCTCCTGTGCCATTAAGTGCAATATTTTGAGCTGTAGTAGAAAGACTATTAAATGAGACATCAAAATTAATTTCTTTTACATCACCTACTCTAAGTAAAGTATTCACATACTGTCCGTAAACATCGCCAAAAAACTTACCGGGAATAGAGCCATCCATGGCACCATTAGTTATTGCTTTTTCAGGATGCGTAATAAATTTAGCCGGATCGGCAGTAATAACAATGCCAAGACCATTACAAATTTGACATGCTGCTTCCGGTTTGTTAAACGAAAACATTGACGATAGCATTCCGGTATGGGTTCCATCCTTATTTAAGCCTGCGCGAGAGTACAACAAGCGATAAAGGTCATAAATCTCGGTAATTGTACCCACTGTTGAGCGAGGATTTTTTTTAAAACGGTCTTGCCTAACGGCTATTGCAGGTGTTAAGCCGGAGCATTGCTCCAGTTCAGGCTTTTTCACCTTACTCATCATTCTGCGCGCATAAGTCGAGAAATTTTCTGTAAACCTATTTCTACTTTCAGAGTAAATAGTGTCGAAAGCGAGGGATGATTTGCCACTTCCCGAAATGCCTGTAATTACGGTTGTTTGGTTTAATGGAATTTCAATGTCAATATTTTTAAGATTATTTGTAGTTATTCCTTTAAACTTGATATTTGCGTTAACTATTTCTTTTTGTGCTTTCGCAGATGGTTGATTTTTGCTTGTAAATAAGTCATTTAAAGCTTGTCCTGTATATGAATTTTCGCAGTTTATTATGTCGCTAACCGACCCAGAGGACACAACATACCCACCATCATCACCGCCTTCAGGTCCCAAATCAATTATGTGATCTGCTTGAACAATAATATCAAGATCATGCTCAATAACAATAACAGTATTACCGTTTTCTACTATTTCATTTAGGGCGTTAAGCAAGTAGGAAATGTCCGCTTTATGAAGACCAACTGTTGGCTCATCAAGAATGTAAAGGGCATGACCTTGTGATGTTTTATATAATTCGGATGCAAGCTTAATACGCTGAGCCTCACCACCAGACAGCGTTGTGGATGGCTGACCAAGTTTAAGATAACCAACATCAAGCTTTATAAGCTGATCGAGAATTTTAGTGATTTTAATCTCACCATCAAAAAACAAACGTGCTTCATCTATTGACAGATTTAGAACTTCATAAATATTTTTATCTTTATAAACAATTTCTAAAGTTTCGTTATTAAAGCGTTTTCCGTTACAGGTGCTACAGTTTATCTCAACATCACCCAAGAAGTGCATCCCCAAATGAATATATCCGGCTCCCTGACAGACTTCGCAACGCCCACCTTTATTGTTAAATGAAAACCTACCTTTTTTATATCCTCTTTTTTTAGATTCACTGATATTAGAAAATAAATTACGGATATGGTCGAACAGATCAGTATATGTAGCCGGATTGCTTCTTGGAGTTCTGCCAATGGGCGATTGGTCAATTTCAATAATCCTACTTATTTTGTGTGATAACTGAACAGATGTATCCACATTATCAATAAATTTATCCTTTAAAAGATTAGCCAGTACTTTATAAACCAAAGTAGATTTGCCTGCACCCGATACACCTGTAACAACATTAAATGCCGACAACATAAAATCAACATCAATATTTTTAAGGTTATATTTTGATGCGTTTTTAATTTTTATCCATCCAAAATTAGTTCGTTTTGCTTTCGGGATAACTAATTTATTATCAACAGCCATGGTGGCGGCAGTTAAGCTTAGAGGAAATTCCGTTTTATTTTGGAGTAGGTAATTAGCATCACCCTGATAAATTAATTTACCACCATTATTACCAGCTTTAGGACCGATATCGATAAGATAATCAGCGGCCTTGATAGTCTCTTTATCGTGTTCAACAACAAGTAGAGTATTCCCATTATTACGTAACGATTTAAGCACGTTAAGCAACTTGCTGTTATCGCTAGGATGAAGTCCGATTGAAGGTTCGTCCAATATATATAATATACCCTGAAGTCCGCTACCAACCTGGGATGCAAGCCTTATTCGCTGGGCTTCACCTCCTGAGAGAGTAGTTGACTCCCTTGAGAGTTTAAGGTAGCCCAAGCCAAGTAGTTCCATGTATTTGAGCCTTTTAATAACATGCTCAATGATATTGTCATACACATCTTTTGCTACAATCCTCGCACTTAAAGATACTATATAGTTATGTAAATTGGTTAGGGAAAGTCCGCTTAGTTCGAAAATATTTTTCCCACTAATTGTAACAGATCTTGCTTCTTTTCTAAGGCGAGTCCCCCCACACTCATTACAGACAAACGAGCTGGCAAATCTTAGTATATTATCATTTCTATCGCGAAGCAGTATTTCTTCCATTATCGGTATCATGCCTTTATAATATGCCTCTTCGCGAGGATTGGCAGTAATTCCTTTCCATCTTAAACGAGACTCGAGTGAATGTTTTCCAAATAGGATTTTAACCCTGGTACTACCATACCATATCACATCTTTCTGCTCTTGTGTTAGCTCTTGCCAAGGTATGTTTACCGAAAACCCATGAGCTATGCACACTTTGTTTAATTCATCAACTCTTACTTGTGAATATACTATATAACCAACTGGAGTTGTGGGTACTAACGCTCCTTCTGCCAATGTTTTACTTTCATCAGCGATGAGTTTATTCTTATCAATTTGCTCGGTAACACCCAGTCCATTGCACCTATGGCATGCACCATATTTTGAATTAAACGAAAATAACTTAGCCAATAACTTAGGATGTTCGTTGCCACAATGGGCACAAAGATTATCTTCGTTTTTATCAACTATGCTACCACAATTAACGCAATGCACAACACCGAGACGGGCATATAGTAATCGCAGGTAATCATATATTCCAGACATTGTGCCAACTGTAGAACGTGGGTTTGCAGTTGTTGATTTTTGGCTTATAGCGAGGGCGGCTTGCAGTCCGGTAATTTTTTTTACCTTAGGTTTTTCAATCTTACCGATGTATTGGCGTGAATAGGAAGAAAAGGACTCCAAGAATCTACGCCGGCTTTCTTTAAAAATTACATTGTACGCAAGCGATGACTTACCGGATCCTGACACTCCTGTGATAACTGTTAACGAATTATGTGGAATGTAAACCTCAATATTTTTTAAATTATTTTCAGATGCCCCAACAACGTGTAATGAATTATTTTTCGATCTCGACATTATAATGATCTATAGTTTATAAAATCGGACGACATAATTCTGATTATCAAATCATTCAATCGTATTATTTTAAGTTAGCAATTTCAATAATAAGTTAATCAAGACCAAGATCGGTTACATAGCTGCTAATTTTTTTATCGAGTGCATAATTCACTTTAGCAAAATCTGCTTTTGATAATAGCTGTGCTACAACTCCAAAATAGAATTTTATTTTTGGTTCGGTACCGGATGGTCTGACCGTTACTTTTCCACCATCTGCTGTAAAAAACTGAAGTACGTTTGAAGATGGTAGATCAATAGAAGTTTCAACACCGGTTATAACATCTTTTGAAATACCGGTGAGATAATCTTTTATAACTACAACTTTTGACTTGTTTAAGGTTACAGGAGGAGTTGCCCTGTAGCCTTCCATAATTTTCTGAATTTCTTCAGCACCGGCTTTCCCCTTTCTAACAACAGAAACAAGTTTTTCTTTAAATAAACCAAATTGCAAATAAATATCCAATAACAGATCAAAAAGCCCAATACCCTTATTTGCAGCCCAAGCAGCAGTTTCTGCTAGCATAGAGCATGCAATTACAGCATCTTTATCTCTAACAAAATCACCAACAAGATAGCCGTAGCTTTCCTCGCCACCACCGATAAATGTTTTAACCCCTTCATTTTTTTTGATGGCATCAGCAATAAATTTAAAGCCTGTTAGAACATCGAAATACTCAACATTATATTTTTCGGCTATTTTAACCAACAGCTCTGATGTAACTATTGTTTTAACAATAAACTCCTTACCTGATAGTTTACCTTCTTCATACCATTTTGTAAGCAGGTAGTAAATTAGCAGCGAGGCAGCCTGATTACCGTT
>CAZGWS010000236.1:0-4639 GCA_964528805.1 uncultured Lentimicrobiaceae bacterium
AGCGGGACTTGCACCCACTGGAATTATCGACCTTGCTCGGCCGCACACCCCTTGAACTATGCTTGAACTAAAGTAAACGTCACCGCTTCAATGTAAAATAAGCTGCGATTAGAAATCTTGCGGAATGAGTAACCAACTTTTCAGCTTGAACGTAGAACACAACTTAACACCGTGCGATTCTGCAAATAATAACTGCTTTTACCCTTACGCAACTTGATACGCCTTAAATATAAATTGTGTTGCACACGATAGTATTTCGATGACTTATATTTACGAAGATGACATTTTATTAACAGCTAACGCTAAGCTAAGCTAAGCGTCAGCTTGAGCGTTTTGTTAGCTGTTTTATTTTATACTGATTGTAAAAAATTACCACAAAGATGATAATTATACAAACAACTTCACCTTTGTGACCATTCCCTCTAATACAATGGTATGTATGAATGTTTTAAATTACTATAATAATACTAAATTAAATGTGAATTATTTATATATTTAAAAGCAGTATCAATAGCAACACCATCAACACTACACATTAAAGATCCTGCATTAATATCCATATGACTTAACCTGTTTATAACTAGTAGTTGAAATCGGCTAGGCAATGTAATTTTAATGAGCGTATCATGATCAAAATTATTATCAATATAATAATCTAAAGGTTCGGATGCATAATTACACATAAGAAAAGTGCCATTTTGTTTCCTTACTCTAGGGTTTGAGGTCATTGCTTTGTTAGTAATATGATATATAGAAGAATCACGTTGTTGATATTTAGTGTATAACTTATTGATATTAGGATCATCAAGTGAGCCCAAGCATTCTTTTAATATCGTTCCATTTTTAAATTTATTTTTATTTAATACCCATATTGATACTTTCTTGTTTTTAATCTGTGCTCTTGATATACCTTCAAAAGCAAAGAATAGGGAGATATATATTGAGTATGTCCAATCTAGAAGTCGAGTAGGCAAACCATGATGTTGGCCGATTTGTTCAGTGATAGATATATTTTTTTCTAAGGCAGTGTCTGAAACGAGGTCGAATCGTATTAGTTCATTTTTAAATTGCTTTAACATCAAATCATATTTGTTTTTAAATTGATCATGATTTATCTGCAAGTGATTAAGTTCTCGATGTAATCTACTCTCCAGAGGCCATGTAGAATTTGATTGTCCTCGATAAATGAACTGGTCTGTATCATTCAAATCATGAATATATTTCAAGAAAAGATCAATAGATCGAAATTCTTTAAGCATGTACATTATTAGTTGTTGTATATGTATTTATTATTATTTTTAACCACTTCAGAATATAACTGATCACGCATTATTTTATTCCACCATTCTCCTGATGCTACCTTTTCTGTTGTTTTTCTAATAATTACAAGCCGTTGAATATAATTATATGCTATTGTATGCCATAGCATTGGTATATCATAATTATTAATTTCACTAGAAAAATATTCTTCTTGAGAACGAATATATTTTATGAATTTAAATGATGATTCAACCCTACTTTGAAAGCAGTCAGGATTATAACCATTTGTTAACTTCATAGTGGAAGCAATATCAAAAGGCAATGGTGTCACTAGGGCCATATTATCAATATAAGCAGGAGTTGTTATCAGATCAATATAGCCGTTTATCTTAAGTCGGTTAGTAATAATAAAGTCTTTATTTTTATTTGTATACCTAAAAAAATGTTCGGAATTGAGAAGTTCTAGCGCATCAGAAATTATATTTGTCTCATGATCTAACAAAAGCCCCATAGAAGCCAAACTTACTGCCCCAACTTTTTTGTTATATATGCTTAGTTTTAATAAAATTAAATAACCGATTAATAAGGATTTATTATTGTTTTCTTCGCTCAAATTAAATATATTTAATATTCTTGTTTTAGTTGCTGTATGATGTTTTCCTTGACCAACAACAAGGGAGTCCAAAAAATGGTATCGACTTGCATTTTTCCTGTGTTTTATCCCGCGACCTCGATTTATAATATAATGATTGTAGTATGTATTTCCTGTATAGGTGTTATAAATATTCCACAATATTTCTCTAACATTTCCTCCTGATATGTTTTCTATGTTAGTCAAACATTTTTTATCTAGATTGAAAAAAGAATTTTTGAAATAATCAGTAACAATAAAAGAACTTTTCTTATTTTTTTTATCAGGATCTTGATTTATCCTTTTAATAATATTACGTTGCATTTTTTTTATTCGTTTTCGATACAATGCCTCTCTTTGTACCCGACCAAGTACAAAATGATAATAGCTTTCTGGACGCAACCTTATCTGTTCCCATTTTTAAGTTGCACTATTGTTGATGGCCATATCGGTAATATTATCATTAGTTGAGCATTCCTAGTGCTTCTAATAATTATCTCTACTATTCTTACTAACTTAATTTGCAACTCAGGACTGCACTGATCTATGTTGTCAAATACTAATATAAGATACTTATACTTTGGAAATATTTTTTTATTAATTAGATCATTATACAATTTGTATGTGTTTCTCCATAATGCATTTATATTGGAAGGTGGTATTGCTTGTATTCTTTCTTCTACATTATCTATTACTTCCTTTTTATCTATGTGATGATAGTATTCATTAATGTGATTAATAAATGATACTAATAGGCTTTCAAGCAATTCATTATACAATTCGTCCTTATCTTTAATGCTTTTAAAATCGGCCTTGAAAAAACACTTCTTATCAAACATAGATTTACTTCTTTTACTTGAAGGACAATAACACCTAAAGTAATAATCCACAAATGTGGATTTTCCAACACCAACATCTCCTTCAAGTAATATAAGCTTTTTTTGGGGATTTTTTTTCCAGAACAGGAATTCCATGTATTTTTCATAGTTCTTAGGACCTTTGTAATTTGAGTAGACTGTGTTTGTATCTTCCTTTGTACGCTTGAATTCCTCTTGTATCACCACATCCTGGATCATTGGAATCATCCATTTTCTCTTGTCAACATACATTTGTGCTTCTTTCTTTTCAAATGTATATTGTGTTGATCTGTGCGGCAAAATTGTGCCTCTTATAATAGTGTCCAACTCTTCTTCGCATAATAATGCTGGATCTGCAATATTAGCTACATCGTTATCTATTGTACCAAGCAAATCAACAACACTTACATATTCAACAGATTTGTTAATATCCATTTATATACCTTTTTTATATCATTAACTTCTATGGTTAATAATTTGAGTTTATCAGCTTCGCGCTCTTTAATTTGTGATGATGTTGTGTTTTAAACAGCTAACATTGAGTAGACATCACTTCGACGTGTTAAAACACGTCAATGTGACGCATATCACCCGGCGCACTCGCATAAACTCCTCCGTGTAACAAGCCTTATTTCAAACATACCTTTTTTAGTTTTTAGTTTTTAGTTTTTAGTAACATAGAGTACTACTCAACATCTAATTCTGTAACATCCTCTTAATTATTTATGCGTGATATGTGTCATATAGATGGAATATTCCGAGTCGAAGTAAAATCAAGTCCTATTTTCTGAATTTATAGTCTCTTTTTGTATTTAGACGACATTAGAACAAAATAACAATCAAATTAAAATGTGAATATTACCGTGCTTTAACTGAGAAGGTATGCTAAGTGATTTATCACATATGTTAAAAAAATATAGAATAATTGGATGGTTTCTCAGGGTTGTATCAGAATGAATCTACCTCTATGATCGTCAGCTCATGGTCGACAAGAGCCAGTCACGATAAGATTATCTTTGTTATTTGACAGATTGCTTCAAGAAAAAAGTAGCTAATTGGATGTGATCAAACCAGACACTGTTTGTCAGATCAAGTTTGAGTAAGCACAATAGTGGTCGTGCCTGAAATAACTTGAGCATCCTGATGTACCTTTTTCTTATGACAAAACAACCTTAATCGCACGTAGAAATAACCACGTAACGATTGAGGCTGTTTGAGCGGGAGAAAAAAGACAAGCAATCTAGGTGAATTGATATTGTCAAATCACCTAAGGTTCATTACTGGAAAACAGCGGACACATAAATCGGATATGATCAATGTCTTCAATGAGCCTGGAGCTAACATTCGCGTTTACCAAAAACTTCGTTTTTGGAATAACGATAAGTTGGTGTTTTAACTTGTTTAGCAACTGATGTACTACAAAAGAACCATATCTTCTTGGGTCTGTTGTGCGGTAACTTGTTTGGCATCAAGAGCCGGGAAATCAAATAAACTGGTATCTGCCATTTGAGACGGCTGGATATTCTGCATGCTGGTGAATATGGTTTCCAGGGAACTGTTTGTCTCATTGTTGCAGCATGGTTTTCATTGCCTGGTGTTGGAGATTGGTTTATGAGCCGCACAAGCTGCATGGAACAATCGGGTATTGCTTGATGGCTGTTAATTCGGCGATGTCTTTTTCGTGACAATAGGCGAGTGGTCGAATCACCATGTGTTTTTGATTATCGCTGAGCAGTTTGCATAATAAGCGGGCTCAGTGTAAACATTATTTTTTAGATGTTTAACTATATCGGACAAAGTTTACGTTGATCTCACTTATTGACAAGCATTTTATGCCAGCGTTTTGAAGAAAATATCTATTGATTTAATTTGGTGATATACACTTTGGCTG
>CAZGWS010000237.1:0-4635 GCA_964528805.1 uncultured Lentimicrobiaceae bacterium
TTGCTATTTCAAAGAAAACTTTATATCAGTATTTTAACGATAAAAAAGAACTTGTCTGGGCAGTTTTGGAATATAAAAATGCTAATAAACACATCGATCTTTCAATATTTAATAATAATAATTCCAATGCTCTTGATGAAATATTCTACTACTATGATATACAGGTAGAGATGATTAAAAACCATAAGCCTGCATTTGTTTATGATTTGAGAAAATATTACCCTGATATTTATACTCATTTTCAAAAAATTATGCAAAAAAAGATACTGGAAAGTGTAAAAGGAAATTTAATTAAAGGTAAAAAAGAGGGATTGTACCGTGAAGATATTGACGAGGATATACTATCAAGATTAAGTTTGATGCGCATTGAAGGTTTAATGAATTCAGAAGTTTTTACCATGGAGGAAGTAGTATCAACAAATTTATTTTCCGAAATATTTAAGTATAATCTTTATGGCATAGTTAGCGATAAAGGCAGAGAAATGATTAGCAAGAAGTTTAACAATACTTTGTTTTCAAACAAAAAACAAAAAAGATATTTATAAATAGTAAAGAATTAAAATTAACATAATATGAATCGTTTAATAATAGTACTAATAATAAGCATTATAAGTATTTCATGTTCTACAAGTAACAAAGATAAATCAGAGACTAAAAATCTTGAATTGTACAAAAAACAAGTAAAGGAGCTGAATATCAAAATTGCAAATATTGAAAAAGAACGTAATAAAAGTGACTATATAGGAATTGCAATCCCGGTAACGATTGAAAAAGTAAAAACACAATATTTTTCGCACAATTTTATTGCAATCGGCGAGCTTGAAAGCATTAGCTACGCATTTATCAGTTCAGAAATTAATGGACAAATAGTTTCAGTTAATGTATTGGAGGGTGAGCATGTTAAGAAAGGGCAGTTGCTTGCTAAGTTAAATACAGCAATTATTGAAAATACAATTAATGAAGTAAAAACACAACTGACTCTTGCCAAAACAATTTACGACAAACAAGCCATATTATGGAATAAAAACATAGGATCTGAACAACAATATCTCGTGGCTAAGAATAATTTTGAAAATCTCAAAAATAAATTGAAAACAATGGCTGCTCAATATAATATGGCAATAATAAAGTCGCCAATTGATGGTATTGTTGATAAAATATTACTTAAAAAGGGAGAGATGGCAAGTCCCGGAATAGAGTTTATGCAAGTTGTAAATATAAACAAGCTTTACGTTACATTGCAACTATCAGAGGCTTACTTACCGGTAATTAAAAAAGGCGATAGTGTTAATATTTCATTCTCTGCATACCCTGGCATAACCTATCGCGAGCCCATTTACAGAGTAGGAAACGTAATAAATAAGCAAAACAGAACTTTTGAAGTTCAAATAAAAATAAATAATAAAAACGGGGAGTTAAAGCCAAACTTACTTGCAACTGTAAATATTAACGATTATAACACAAGTACAGCTATCGTTCTTCCTTCAACAATAATTAAACAGGATATGAAAGGATCGTTTGTTTATATTGTTAAAAACAAAGACAATAATAAAATAGCAGTTAAAATATACATCAAAACCGGAGTTTCGTATATGGACAAAACGGAAGTTGTTGACGGATTACAAATCGGCGATTTGGTTATTTTGCAAGGCTATAACAAGGTATCAAACGGTTCGGTGATAAAAATTTTATCGGAGTAGCTCTCACATTAAGATTCTAAAAAAATATCTTATAGCATATGAATAAAATAGAAAATAACACTCATGATAAAATAGTTAGAAGTTTTTGGCTTTCTACTTGGGCACTAAACAACAAAAATACTGTTTACCTAATTACTGTGGTAACAATGCTTTTCGGTTTCTACTCATACATTTCGCTGCCAAAGGAACTTTTCCCAGAGATAAACATACCAACAATAATGGTACAAACCGTTTATCCCGGAAACCCACCCGTTGACATAGAGAATTTAATAACACGCCCTCTTGAAAAAGAAATTGACCCAGTTAAGGGCATTAAAGATATGACCTCGGTTTCAAGTCAGGATGCTTCAAGCATCTTTGTTGAATTTAATACTGATGTTGACATTAAAATTGCCCTTCAGGATGTTAAAGATGCCGTTGACAAGGCAAAAAGTGAACTTCCCGATGATCTTCCATTTGACCCCACCGTAGAAGATATCGACTTATCGGAATTCCCTGTAGTGAATGTTAATTTCTCGGGCGATTATAGTGTAAACGAGCTAAAAAACTTCGCCGAAGATATGAAAGATGAGTTTGAAACCATCTCCGAAGTATCAAAAGTAAATATTACAGGTATTACCGAAAAAGAAGTTAAAATCCTTCTCGATCCATTTAAAATGAGTGCTTTAAAAGTAAGCTTTAAAGATGTTGAAAATGCTATTAAAGGAGAAAACATATCATTGTCGGGTGGTAATATGCGCTTAGGCAAAATAAAACGAACAATCAGAATAATAGGTGAATTTACTGACCCTGCCGAAATTGAAAATATAATTGTAAAAAGCGAAAAAGGAAATATTGTTTACTTACGCGACATAGGGCATGTTGACTACGGCTTTAAAGATCGTGACAGCTATGCCTATCTTAACGCTCAACCCGTGGTTTCATTACAAGTGGTGAAAAAAAGTGGTGAGAATCTGCTTTCCACAATATCACAGGTTATGGATATTTTAAATCATGCCAAAGTTACCGGGATTATACCTGAGAATTTAGTTGTAACAATAACAAACGATCAGTCGGACAAGGTTAAAATGCAGTTAAGCAATCTTGAAAATAGTATTATTATGGGGATAGTATTTGTTGTAATAATATTATTTCTGTTTTTGGGTACGCGAAATTCACTGTTTGTAGGCTTTGCCATTCCAATGTCGATGTTTATGTCGTTTATGATAATGGGGTTGATGGATTACAGGATAAATATGATTGTTCTGTTTTCGTTAATTCTTGCATTGGGGATGCTGGTTGACAACGCAATAGTAGTATCCGAAAATATATATAGATTTGTAAACCGGGGTTACCCTTTATTAGAAGCCGCAAAACAAGGAACAGGCGAAGTGGCTATGCCAATTATTTCATCAACGGCAACAACATTAGCAGCATTTTTTCCTCTTCTTTTCTGGAAATCCATTATGGGTGAGTTTATGTCTTATATGCCACTAACCTTAATCATTGTGCTTACTTCATCTCTTTTTGTTGCACTTGTAATAATACCTGTAATATTTACCGATTTTTATAAAAGAGGAGAAAATGTAAGTCTGCCCAAGTTTAAAAGGAGCATAATAATAATGGCTGTTCTTATCGCCTTAGCTTTAGTATTTTTTACATTTAAAATCAATTGGGTTGGCACTTTGTTGCTAATATTTGCATTTATCGGTTTGCTGAATTTGCTTTTCTTGTCTCGTTTGGCACTATGGTTTCAAAACAAAGCCCTTGTTTGGTTAGAGAATACTTATACTAATTTTATTAAGTTTGCACTCAAGGGTAAAACTCCTATAATGCTGTTAGTTGGCACAATTTTGTTGATGATACTAACGATTATGTTTTACTTTGGGAGCAATCCTAAAGTTGATTTTTTCCCCACCTCCGATCCTAAACTTATCAATGTTATTGCCGAAATGCCAATCAGTACTGATATTAAAGTAAGCGACTCAATTATGAGGGTATTTGAGCAAAAAGTTTTTGACGTACTTAAACCCGATATGGATATAGTTGAGTCGGTATTAACAATTACCGGAAAAGGTGCTGTTGGTCAAAATGAAGGCTTTACCGGACGAGGTGGTTTGCCCAACAAAGGACTGATAACTATTAACTTTATCGACTTTAAGGATAGAGGAGGGAAGAGTACTGCTAAAATTCTTAAGCATTTGTCAGATAAGTTAGTGGGTTTATACCCCGGCATAACTATCTCTATTGAAAAGCAAAGACAGGGACCACCTACTGGTAAGCCAATAAATCTTGAAGTTAGTGGTACAGACTTTGATAAATTATTGACACTTACCGATGATATTAGGGCTAAAATAAATGATGCAAATATCCCCGGAATCGAAGGTTTACAGATTGATCTTGACGTTGGTAAACCGGAATTAATAATTAAGATAAACCGCGAAAAAGCCAGAAGATACGGATTATCAACAGCTCAGGTGGGCGATGCTATTCGTACATCATTATTTGGCAAGGAAATTTCTGACTATAAAGATGGCGAAGATGAGTATAAAATAGTTATGCGCCTTGGTGATAAATACAGATACAACATATCAGACCTTATAAATCAACGAATCACTTTCAGAAGTCAATCGTCAGGTAAAATTGTACAAATCCCAATCTCGGCTGTTGCCGATTTTAAGTATAGCTCAACTTATGGTGCTATAACAAGAAAAAATCGAGACCGACTTATAACTATCTATTCAAATGTATTAGAGGGTTATAATGCAAATGAAATTAACGGTGAATTAAAAGAAATTATGGCAAATTATCATATGCCTGCCGGGAATAAATATAAATTTACTGGTGAACAGGAAGATCAGGCTGAATCAATGGCGTTTTTAGTAAAAGCGTTGGTAATAGCTTTGGCACTAATAATGATAATTTTAGTTTCGCAATTTAACTCATTTGTAAAACC
>CAZGWS010000238.1:0-4628 GCA_964528805.1 uncultured Lentimicrobiaceae bacterium
GTGCATTTACATTTATGCAATTCAACATCAACAAAAAAAATATGAATATATGTTTCAGAAATATTCTCATTATTTTTTACACTTTCAACTCTTATCAAAAATATTATTCTAATAAAAAATTAGTCTGCAAGCTACTAAATTATTATTATATTTTCAAAACAGATTTTAATAGTTATTAATTTATTTTCCACATTACAACTTACACGTTTTCCTTTTGCAACAGAGCAGGTATTGTTCTGAATATAAGTCTTATATCACCCCAAAAAGAATATGTCTCTGCGTAGTGATTATCCAAAGCCTTCCGTTCATCATCAGACATCACTCCTTTTTTTCCTCTTAATTCAACCTGCCAAAGTCCTGTTATTCCGGCAGGACCCAAAAAACGGGCACTCCAATCGTCGGAAGTTAGTTGCACTGCTTCATAAAGCGGTAATGGACGGTTTCCCACAATCGACATATCGCCTTTAAGCACATTAAAAAGCTGAGGTAACTCATCAATACTTGTGTTTCTGATAAAATTGCCAACCTTACTAACTCGAGGATCATTCTTAATTTTTATGAATGCCGATGATTCGCTCTTTTTCTTCTGTTCGATGTACCAATATTCACAAATTTTGTTCCCACTAATATAAAGTACGGGAGAACAATGTTCGCCTTTGGGTAATTTCGCACATCTTGGGCATTCGGTGTTAAACTCATTATTTTCCTCAACGGTTTCTGAATACTGGTTTAAATGTTTGAGATCCCCTAATTGTTTATCAGCCCCAACATACATAGAGCGAAACTTAAGAAAGTCGAATATCTTATAGTTTGTACCTACCCTTTTCGATTTATAAATAGGCTTACCTTTTGACTCAATTCGAATAGCTAAAGCGACAATGATGAGGATGGGAGACAGTAATAGAAGAGCAACTGATGATGTTACAACATCAAATGCACGCTTAATAAAAGGAATTTTATAATCATGGTACGCTGAATCGGGCTTGATATCAGCTTTATAAATATCACAATACTTAATAATGTACTCTATTCTATCGTGCAGCCTTTTTAAATCAAACGGAAATTGATATACGTCGTCAACAATTTTTCTTTCTTTAAAAGCAGTTTTCGTAAATTTTTCATCATGCTCAAAAAGAAAAATTATAAAAGGTGTTTTCACAAATCCTTCTATTCCACGTATTAATTTCCCTATTGAAATTCCGTTCATCCCTTGAAGCCTCGCTTCACAGATTATGGCATCAGGTTTATTTCCATCTTTCAAGTATGCTACTGCTTTTAGTCCGTTTGGCAGTTGATGTAAATCAAACTTGGTATTAAATTTAGTAAACTCAGATATCGCATCAGGGTTATTACCAATGTATAATATATTTAGCACTTATGTAGTATTAGTAAAAATTACTCTCTTCTTCTCGAAATCATATTATCAATTCGGATAGATAATTCTTCAGGGTTAAAAGGCTTTACCATATAATCATCGGCACCCAATTTCAAACACTTAACTCTCTCATTACTACTCTCAATACCTGACAACATTATAACGGGAATACCATTAAAAAAACCACTTGCTCGTACGTTCTTAATAAATTCATAACCATCAAGATTAGGCATCTGAATATCAGTAACTATTAAATCGGGCAAATCTCCCTGCTCTAAATACTTTAAGCCTTCCTGCCCATCATTACATGTTACTACATTATATTTACGACTCAAAAAGTTTTCGAGCAACATCCTTATGCTTAGTTCATCATCAATGGCTAATATTGTTTTTTTCATATGATTAGATATTTGCTTTTATGTAAGTAATTAGTCTAATAGCAGCAAAAGTAAAAAAAATATTACATCAACGTTTTTTTTATCTAAATTTAATACAGATGACAGAAGAGTTAGTCTTTGCGGTTAGTAGGGCGTTCTGTAGATACTATTACGAATTTCACACTTCTTTTCCTTTCTACTTCTCTAATTATTGGTTCTTATTATTTTTGTTAGTGTGATCCGTAGATACTATTCTCGTATTTTCTCAACTATATTTTTTACAAGTAGATCGATATTAATTGAAATTACCGGAACGATGATTTTAGCTTTTGAGTAGTAGGGAATTCGCTCATCCAAACTACTACTTATGTAACGCTGAAGTTCGTGTTGCGTTTTATTTATAACAAGTGGGCGTTTTTGCTTTGAATTAATAAGGCGAATTAATATTGCATTGGCAGGCATACTTAAGTATATACTCAAACCATTATTATTTATCTGATCCATTGCATGTTCATAACATGGCATACCACCTCCTGTTGAGATGACACACTTGTTATAACTGAAAGTTGATTTTAGCACCTCATTCTCTAATTTCCTAAAAAGCATCTCCCCATATTTACTAAAAAAAGTGTTGATATCTAATTTGTACTTTTTTTCAAAAATGACATCTGTATCAATAAAATCCCATCCAAGCTTATTTGCAAGCTTTTTGCCGGTAGTGCTTTTACCAACACCCATAAATCCAACTAAAAATATTTTATCCATAATGCAAATTTTAAGAAGCCATCCCTAAATGAAAGCTATTTCCAATATATAGAATGATGAGAAAATATTATCTCAACAAAAATACTAAATATCAACCAATTAAAAAAAGTAATTATTTTGGAACAATTATTGATACAGTACGTACAACTATAAAAAAATAAGTATCATGATAAAAAAATTAACCTTTATTTTAGTGATTTTGGCAATCATAGCTTCACAAGGTTGCAAAAAACCCACAACAACAACACCCAATAATATGGAAAACATGATTGCTCCAAATGGCTTTACATTTGAGACTACTCGTGATGTTCCTATTACAATTACAATGCCTCAAAGTATTAGCTTCACAGATCTTAGAAGTAGGTTTAACATATACACATCTGACCCTAATAGTGGCGGCAAGCTTATTTCTTCCGGAAGCTTTGACAAAAACGGTAAGTACACTGGCATTATTAAAGTCCCAACTGCTCTTAATGAGGTAACTGTATCAACTATTGCAGGCAATATAGTTGTAACATTAACACCTGTTACTAATGCTAAGGGAGGTGGTGTAATTATTGATTTTGGTGATGAATATGGGGATAGCCCTCCTGACACAACAGAACCGGGGAACAAGTCTGCCAAGGTGCATAATTATCAAATAACGGGAAATAGAAATGTTACATCGACAAATTTAGTTGGGAATGGTAATTTCGAATTAAATGATTTTGGAACTATTTATCGTTGGAATAGCCCACACCCAACTGATGCAAAGTGGTATTTCTCACAATATACAGGCTCAATGGAATGGTTTGATGATGCCGGAAATGGTATCGTTAGAACTCCTGTAACAGAACCTGGAAATTATTATTATGGTGGAGTTTCACAAATGATTGATGCGAGTGCCGGTGATGTTATTACAATGAATGCAGATATAAAATCGGTTGGCAGCAACTCAAGCCTTTATAGCTGGCTATACCTTATCCCGGTAAACTCAGCAGGACAATCTCTTGCTTATTACAACTTACGATATTATCATCCTTCAAACGACTGGACAACAAAAACGTTAGTGGCCACAATGCCTAACGGCACAGATAGGGTTAATGTATTAGTATGGACTAATGACTATAGAGCTAATGCATCTGTTTATGTTGATAATATTGTAGTTACAGGTCCGGTTACCGATACTGATGGTGATGGTGTTGATGACGAACTAGATGATTACCCTAATGATGCCACACGAGCTTTTAATGTTTATTACCCTAACGAAAGTGACTGGGGTACTTTAACATTTGAAGATTTATGGCCCGGTACCGGCGACTACGATTTTAATGATTTGGTATTCGATTATCACTTCAAATCAGTACTAAATTCATCAAATGGCTTAGTTGAATTTTATACAGACTATTCAGTAAGAGCTATCGGCGCAAGCCTCACTAACGGCTTTGCATTTATGTTGCCGGGCGATCCGACAAACGTTGCTTCAATAACCGGAACAAGCATAACAGAAAATTACTTAAACCTAAATGCAAACGGTACAGAGCAAAACCAACCAAATACTGTCATCTTCTTGTTTGACAATGCATTTACAATGATTGGGTCATCAGGTTCTACTTTTATTAATACTAAAACCGACATTCCTTATGTTGATCCTGATACAAATCAGTTACATGTACTATACACAAATCCGGTAATTAGTGCTGGAAGTGCTCCTTACAATCCATTTATTGTGGTTGATAAAACTCGTGGTAAAGAAGTTCATCTTGCAGGTAATGCACCATCGTCGTTAGCAGACCAAGCATTATTTGGTACTTGGGCAGATGACTCTGATCCTGCTACCGGCAAATATTATC
The DNA here is from genome assembly GCA_964528805.1 of uncultured Lentimicrobiaceae bacterium. Classification (GTDB taxonomy): domain Bacteria; phylum Bacteroidota; class Bacteroidia; order Bacteroidales; family F082. Next base: position 4,350 of record CAZGWS010000238.1, read on the forward strand.
AAACAGTAAATAACCTGCCTTGGGCACTCGACTTACCTGTTAAGTTTGAATATCCTGTGGAACAGGTTCAAATAATTGATGCTTACAATTACTTCCAAAATTGGGGAGAATCAGGTGGCACAACATATTCTGATTGGTATGAAGATAATTCAGGGTACAGAAATAATACTAACATATATGCGCCACCTCAATAATAATCTTACTAAATAGTGGCTATAAGCCATAATTCAGACATCCTGACCTGTTAATTGCTACTCAGGCAGTTGCATAATATTTGTC
>CAZGWS010000239.1:0-4620 GCA_964528805.1 uncultured Lentimicrobiaceae bacterium
GGTCCTGAACATGCATAAAACACCAAGTTCATTGCCATCAATGCCACAACAAGCTTTAATGAAAAGCGTAGTGGTCTTTTTGTTTTTTTAATCATAAATAACCTCCTTTTTAATAGTGAATAACTAAAATTATGTGTAAGTAAATTTGTTTTAATAATAGTTGAATTATTGATTAGTAAACTTGTATATGCTATAGGATCTGGATACTGTGCAATCACGTTGTTGTCGGCAATAAACTCATGATTTTCTTTTAATGATTTCTTTAGTAAGTAAACAAAAGGGTTAAACCACTGTATAACAGAAATTGCCTCAGCAATAAGTAAGTCAATTGAATGCCTTTGTGATATATGAATTTTTTCATGCTCAATAATCTTCTCTGTTTCAACATTATCCTCAAGTAATTCTTCGTTAATAAAAATGTAGTTAAGAAATGAGAATACAGGCATCCCCGATTCGGTAAATACAAAGTATAACCCACTATTATTCAATGTTCTTGATTTGTTAAATAGTTGATGCAGACGCTGTAACCTAATGATCAACCTTAATATAGTAAAAACGACACCTAATAAATATACCAATATAACAATATCCGCAAACGACATATTATTGTTGAAAGTTGAGTTTATTGCGTTACCTGCTCCACCATATATTGTTACTTCGCCAAGGCTATATTCAACCAAACTATAAACAGGAGCAATAACCATTGTATTGTTAGTTATAGAAAGTATTGGAGCAATGCTAAAATTTAATATTGGCAGAAACAGTGATATAAATATTGCAAATAATAAATAGAATCTGTTAAATATAAAGTAAGCATCCCGCTTAAATAATATTTCGTAGATAAGGTAAAATATTGATAGGCTTAAAGATGAGCGTATTAAATAAAGTAGTATAAGGTTCATAAGTATTGTTATCCTTTCTTTTTTCTTTTAATTTCATCATCCAACAATCGGCGCAGGTCTTCAAGTTCAGAAAGACTCAAATTCTGCTCATTTGTAAAAAATGATGTCAGTGCCTGATATGAATTACCAAAATAATTCTGAATAAATCTACTAAAATAATTTCGTCGATAGTTAGTTTTTGAAACCAATGGGTAATATTCGTGAGCCTTTCCGTGCGCAACGTAACTCACAAATCCTTTCTTTTCGAGAATTCTAATTATTGTTGAAACCGTATTGTAAGCAGGCTTTGGAATTGGGAGTTTGTCGAGTATATTGCGTACATAACCTCGTTTAATATCCCACAATACTTGCATCAGTTGCTCCTCAGCTTTGGTAAGTTGCTTCATGCTGTTTTTTTAAGTATAACTAATTATTTAGTTATATATTGCAAAGTAAATTAATTATTTATGAAAAAACAAACTTTCAACTAATTATTTAGTTATATAATTTTAGTATTAAAAAAAAGCTTTGAGTTTACTGCTCAATAAAGTTGAGATGGGAAGGTATATTGGGGAGGGGTTTTGTCGTTAAAATATCTTACTTTTGGCAGAACTAAATTTTAACAAAATAAAATAAAATGAAGAAGTTAATTACATTATTTACAATTTTGATGATGTTACCCACATATCAAATTATGGCACAGGGGACCAGTAAAGTAAAATTTGAAAAATACAAACCCGGATTTTACCAAAACTTTATACTAAAAGATGTTAGCGCGGTAAAGGAGAAGCAAAATCCTGAGAAGAGTGTTGTAAAGTTTGAGATGGATCAGTCAGGAATGAAACTTCCAAACAAATTAGAGGCTTATAAAGATAATGATTATTGGCATTTTGACCCAACATCACAAGGAAATACCGGTACTTGCTGGTGTTTTTCCACTACATCATTTTTTGAATCTGAGGAATATCGCCTGTTTGACAAAAAGGTAAAACTTTCAGAGATGTTTACCGTATATTGGGAATATGTTGAAAAAGCAATTGGATTTGTTAATACAAGGGGTGCTTCGCTATTTGACGAAGGTTCGGAGTCGAATGCTGTTGGAAAGATATACAGAAAATATGGGGTTGTGCCACGTTCTGTTTACGACGGACTTATTGATGGAAGAAAATTTTACTCGCATGCTTCGATGGTTAAAGAAATGAAAACTTACCTCGAATCGGTAAAAAAAGATAATGCTTGGAATAAGGAAGAAGTTGTTTCAACAATTAAGTCAATTTTAAACCATTACATGGGAGTGCCTCCAACAAAGTTCTCTTATGATGAAAAAGAATATACTCCGTTGTCATTTTTACATGATTATTTAAAGCTGAACATGGACGATTATGTTGACGTGCTATCATATATGCAAAAGCCTTACTGGCAACAAGTTGAATATCAGGTTGCTGATAACTGGTGGCATAATGCCGATTATTATAACATGCCATTAGACGATTTTATGAAAGTTGTGAATTATGCAATTGAAAATGGATATACCGTAACTGTAGGTGGCGATGTTTCAGAAGCCGGATTTTCGCGTGAGACAAATGTAGCCTTAATCCCTGATTTTGATATTCCTTCAGAATATATAAATGATAATGCGCGCCAATTCAGGTTTTCTAATAAAACAACAACCGATGACCACGGAATGCATATGGTTGGATATTTTAAAGATAAAGATGGTAAGATGTGGTATCTTATTAAAGATTCTAGTTCAGGATCAAGAAACGTTGGTGCCGACAGCCCTATTTTTGGATATTATTTCTTTAGTGAAGACTACATGAAACTTAAGATGATGGACATACTTGTTCATAAAGATGCTTTAGATTCATATATGAAAAAATTTAAGAAAAAGTAGTTTCTTTATCAATTCTGTTTAAAGTATTACTGGGAAACTAAAACCTGAAGTGTATTAATATGACTTCGGGTTTTTATTTTATTTCAATCGTAATACTGTTAGTTTCAATTATATTGAGAAACCATTTTTCTGATGAGGAATGACTATTATACCATAAAAAAGTCTTGTAAATTTTTAGTGATTTATAAGAAATGTGCATTTTTTGTTTTAAATCATTTTATCTTTCAAAGATATACTCCAAGAAAGTTGTAGAACTAATGAGGTTTTAATTTCTTAACAATTCTATGGCTTTTCTATTAAAATTGTCTCACTTAATAAAAATACTATTTTTATACCGAACTCATGTTATTACTTTGCTAATTTTTAAGAAGGTTAAATTGAAATAATCTTTAATAGAATAGTATTAGATAATGATTTATAAGTAATTTTGCGCCGTTAAAAAATAACAAATCTTACTTATAATATTAAATATAAAGCTATGGATCTGAATAAAATAATGAACGATCTCGAGAAGAAGCATCCTGGTGAAGTTGAATATCACCAAGCTGTTCGCGAAGTACTTGAGTCGATTGAGGACACAGTTAGTGAGAATCCGCATTTTGAATCGGCAGGAATTATTAAGAGATTAATTGAGCCCGATCGCATTCTAACATTTAAAGTATCGTGGATTGACGATAATGGTAATGTACATGTTAACATAGGCTATCGGGTACAATTTAATAATGCAATAGGACCATACAAAGGTGGTTTGCGTTTTCACCCTAGTGTTAATTTAAGTATCTTAAAGTTTTTAGGTTTTGAACAGATTTTTAAGAATTCACTCACAACCCTACCAATGGGTGGAGGTAAAGGAGGATCAGATTTTAATCCAAAGGGTAAGTCAGATTATGAGATTATGAGATTTTGCCAATCATTTATGCTTGAATTATGGAGGATGATAGGTGCTGATATTGACGTACCTGCCGGCGACATAGGCGTTGGTGGCAAAGAAATCGGATACCTTTATGGAATGTATAAAAAGCTGGCGAAAGAGCACACAGGTGTGTTAACAGGTAAGGGACTTGGGTGGGGAGGAAGCCTTGTTCGTCCTGAAGCTACAGGTTTTGGCGGTGTTTATTTCACTCATGAAATATTAAAAGTTACCGATGACAGTTTTGTAGGTAAGACAGTAGCAATTTCCGGTTTTGGCAATGTTGCCTGGGGTGTTGCCACTAAATTAAATGAATTAGGAGCTAAAGTAGTAACCATTTCAGGTCCTGATGGATATGTTTACGATCCTGCCGGAATTTCTGGAGAGAAAGTTGAATATCTACTTGAGTTACGTGCCTCAAATCAGGATATTGTTGAGCCTTATACACAGGAATTCCCTGAGGCTACCTTCGTTTCCGGGAAACATCCTTGGGAAGTTAAGTGTGACATAGCTATGCCTTGTGCTACCCAAAATGAGCTTAATGCTGAAGATGCAAACAACCTTATTAACAATGGTGTAAAGATTGTTTCTGAAGTATCTAACATGGGTTGCACTCCTAAGGCAGTTGAAGCTTTTCATGCTAATAAAATCCCTTTTGGTCCCGGAAAAGCAGTTAATGCCGGTGGTGTTGCCGTATCTGGTTTGGAAATGTCGCAAAATGCAATGAAACTTTCATGGACAGAAGAAGAAGTTGATCAAAGGCTATTATCAATTATGCAGTCTATTCATAACGTATGTATCAAATACGGTACAGAAGCCGATGGCTATATCAATTATGTTAAAGGTGCTAATATTGCCGGATTTCTTAAGGTAGCTAACGCAATGCTTGACGAAGGAATTATTTAATAATACATCTAATAATTAGTGCCTACAAG
>CAZGWS010000240.1:0-4611 GCA_964528805.1 uncultured Lentimicrobiaceae bacterium
AGCTGACAATTTTCATATGAGAATATTATTTAAATTGCAGGATAACAGATATTAAAAACCTTAAATGTTATGATTGCAAAACATTATGTACTTTTGTCTCTCTTCGTGAAAAAACACAAAATTATTAAACAAAAACACCTTTGCAAACTAACTAAAAAGGAGGTGGCTGATAGTCTTGCAGAAATTGTTAAAGCTGTAAAAAATCCAAAGTTCGTTTGCACTAAATGTGCCAGAGCATCAAGTATAGATGCACTGCTGTGTCATCCTAATATGATTAAATAATTTTACTCGGAAAGTTTGCAGTACGAGTTTACAGATAATCTTATCAGATGGGGCTTTCTAACCTCTATAAGTCAAAATCTACACCTAATCTTTCTTTTTTATGCTCAAATACCATATTGTGATAATGAAGATTTGAATTATATGACCATGATGCTGAAATTGGGTTTTTGGTAGATTTTAATGCGCTTATAAACTTCCTTTTCAGTCGTTTTTCATCATAAAGAGTTTCCCATGCATCGTTAATGCAATTTGTAAGTGTTGATGCTGACATTAGTTTTGGCTTAAATACTACTTCTACAAAATCATAACGAACCCAATCGGCAGGGAAGTTATTGTAAATCAACCTGTTTTCTTTTTGCATACGATTGAAAAGAGGCGTCCCAGGTAATGGTGTAAGTATGCTGGCTTGCATTGAATCTATACTGGAATTAAGCATATAGTTTGTTCTGTTTTTTATAGATTCGGGAGTATCGGAATCTAATCCGTAAATAAACGCACCAAGAACAGCAATGCCATATTCGTGAATTTTATCATACACTTTCGAGAAATTATTGACACCTATTTTAAGATTCATTTTTTTGTTTGTCAGCTCGAGCTGATCTATTAACTCGGACTCAATGCCAAGAAATATCATTCTGCATCCTGCTTTAGCTGCATATTCCAATACTTCATCATTTTCAGCAATATTCATCGATGCTGCACAAAACCAGTCTTTTTTTATACCGCGTGCGATAATTTCTTTGCAGATGTCAATAACTCTTTGTGATGATTTTTTTGAATAACCAATAAAGTTATCGTCAACAAAATAAACCCTAGTCTGCGGTATTTTTTCAAATTCATCAACCACATCCGAAACTGGGCGAGGGCGGTAATGCTTGCCGTTAAAAGTATGCACCGAGCAAAAGTCGCAGCTCATTGGGCATCCTCTTGTGGTTTGTACGCTCCCGAATGCATATCCCTGATTATACAAATCAATTCGAGGTTGTGGTGAATTAACCAAAGGCTCTAATACACCGCTGTAAATTTTTTTAAGATTATTTGCCTCAAAATCATCTATCACATTCTTCCATACGCTCTCTGCCTCACCAACTACAACTGTATCAGCATATTTTAGTGCTTCATCTTGCATCATGGAAACATGAATACCACCAATTACCGTTTTAATTCTCTTATTTTTATATATCTCAGCAATTTCATAAGCTCGCATTACCTGCGATGTTAAAGCGGTTAGCCCTACAAGGTCAGCTTCCTTATACTCAAACCGCTCAAAATTTTCGTCAAGCAGTTCAATATCCCAGTTATCAGGCGTTAAAGCTGCAATTATTGCTAGACTCATTGGCGGATAAATCGATTTTTGGTCGCGTATTAGCCCAACACGTTTTGTGCTTAACGGATTAATGAGTAGTAGTTTATATCTCCTTTTTTGCATAATATTTATTTTCACAAAAACGGACTTGCTTCAAATTCATTAAGACCAAAAATATTAACAAGATCGAGATGAGGACGACTTTCGTCATGTTCAAAAACCATATTGTAATATTGTAAGTTTGAACCATACGACCATATACCGGCAATTGGGTTTTTAGTTTGCTTTAGTGTGCGTATAAACTTCTTTTTTAAGATTTTCTCGTTATAAAGCTTGTCCCAGTTATTAGCAATTTCATTATTAATGACTTCGCTTTCCATTATCTCATGCTTAAAAACTACTTTTCCAAAATGATAATGTTGCCAATCATTAGGGTAATTATTGAAGGTTATTTTACCATCAGCAATCATACGGTTATACAAGCCTGTACCCGGTAGTGGAGTTAATATGGTAGCCTGAACAGCGTCAATTGACGCATTATTTATATATTCGGTACGGGCAGCCATTGTTTCAGGTGTGTCGGTTGGCAGACCGTAAATAAAAGCACCTAAGACAGCAATTCCGTATTTGTGAATCTTTTTGAAAACTTCGTCATAACTCTCAATACCCATTTTGGCATTTAGTTTTTTGTTCATGTCTTGAAGTTGGTCTATTCGCTCTGATTCAATGCCAAGCAGTACCATCCTGCAACCACTTTTTGCAGCAAGTCGCAATACCTCTTCGTTGTCGGCAAAATTCATTGATGCTGAGCAAAACCATTCAATTTTTATTCCACGTTCAATTATGCCATTAAATAATTCTATTGCTCTTCGTTGCGATCTTCTGCCATATCCGATAAGGTTATCGTCAACAAAATAAACCATGTTATGATCGAGTGTTTCTAACTCATCGAGTACTTCAATAATTGGTCGCAATCTGTATGAATTTCCATTAAAAGTATGCACCGAGCAAAAGTCGCAACTCATCGGGCAACCTCGTGTAGTTTGCACGCTGGCAAAATTGTAATCTTTATGAAATAAATCACGCCTCGGATTAACGGCATTCTCCATCGACAGCAAAACGCCTGTGTAACTCTTCTTTAACTCACCTTTTTCAAAGTCGTTAATTAATGTTTGCCAAACACTTTCAACTTCCCCAATAACAACCGAGTCAACAAGCTTCATTGCTTCCTCCGGCATCATTGAAGCATGGATACCACCCAGCACGGTAGCAATACCCTTGTCTCTATAAATTTGTGCAATTTCGTAAGCTCTTGTAACACTAGATGTTAGGGCCGTAAGCGCAACTAAATCTGCATCCTTAAATTCAAACCCATCAAAGTTTTCATCCAACAGCTCTACATCCCAATCATCTGGCGTTAGCGTGGCAACAATACCTAAACCCAAGGGTGGGTATATTACCTGCTTGTGAATTATTAATCCTTTTGTACTTGTATTTAATGGGTTTATAAGTAATAACCTTTTCTTTTTTAATGCCATAGTTCCTGTGATTGTAATGGCAAATATATATATTTACTTAGAATTGAAATTGTTCTTAACAAATAGTAAACCTGTTTTCTATTTGTTTAACTATCAGTAACCTCTTATAAAACAACTTTTGCTATTTAGAATAAGTTTAAATTATGGGGAGTAAAAAAATTATCGAAAGCAGCAAAAAAGCAACTACTTTTTGGATTATTAAGTAGAGGGATTATTCACACTCATTGCAACCCCCCTCTAAAAACATCAACGAACATGATACGACTCATAATACGAAAACAAAGAAAGGAGGTAAGATGCAAGGATAAAATAAATATCCGATAGTACTAAAGTAAATGAAGTTTTGCAAACTTAACGTGACAAATGCTTTTTACCATCGGTTACCCCACAAGCTGAAATCTCATCGCACATTCATACACATTTGGTTTTTGTCGACACGAAATCCCACCCTGAAAAACCAAAAGAGTATGAATCTTTCCTGCGCTCAAAGACTGTTAATAAAATAGTAAAAACTTATCAGACTGAACAATAAATAAAGCAATTAATTTGACTATCATTGTCAAATGTAATTTATCAAATGTAATATAACAAATGAAAATAAATAAATCGACCGGGGAAATACTGCGGGAAAACAGAGAGAAAAAAGGATTGTTTCTCAGGCAAGTTGCGGCGAGACTTGATATTGACACAGCAATATTAAGCAAGATTGAAAGAAGTGAGAGAAAAGCAACTAAAGAGCAAATTGTAAAACTTGCTAAAATCCTTGATTTAAAGGAAGAAGATTTACTTGTTCAATATCTAAGTGAAAAAATACTTTATGAAATAAAAGATGAAGAACTTGGGAGCAAAGCACTCAAAGTAGCCGAGCAGAAAATGAAATATCTAAGCAAAAATAAAAGCGGAAATTGATGGAATTAAAATTAGAACTATTAGAATATCAAGAAACCGCAATCAAATCTGTTGTAAATGTATTTGATGGAAACGACAAAAACACATTTGACAATGCTTGTACAGATGGTATTCGTTCAAATATCTGTTCGCTCTCAAATGAGCAATTAACAGAAAATATTAAATCTATTTTACTCGAAAACGGAATTGGTGAGGAAGTTGCTAAACTCAAAGACGAACAAGAATTGACTATTGAAATGGAGACAGGAACAGGGAAAACCCTTGTTTACATTAAATCCATTTACGAAATGTTTAAACATTACGGATTTACAAAATTCATCATCCTTGTTCCTTCGGTTGCTATCCGACAAGGTGTTTTAAGTACACTTTCGACTTTTGAGAAACAATTAGAAGAAATTTACGGATTTACACCTAAAGCATTTGAATACAGCAGTAAACGGCTAAATAAGGTAACCAACTTTGTAGAAGAACAGCACCCACAAATAATGGTAATGACTTTGGCTTCTTTTAACTCGGAAGATAAAATTTTGAACCAAGCCAAAAGAGAAGACCTTTTTGCAAACATCCCATTTATTG
>CAZGWS010000241.1:0-3053 GCA_964528805.1 uncultured Lentimicrobiaceae bacterium
GTATGATGTTAGATAATAATGCAAAGGCTGCACTTGCAGCAAGGAGAAAATAAAAATGGGTTTTTGGGATGCTTTTTCTTGGAAAAAGACAGATAAAGAACAGGTCAATAATACAAAGATAGCCAGGCGGAGTCCTACTCCAATAGACTGGACTGACTCAATGCAAGTTAATTCTGCATTGACAAAGGGGATTTATCATAATACTTACCCCGGGTTAAAATTGGGTGGGGTATTTGGATTTAATATTATATCAGTCCCGGTGTCGTTTATGGGATTACCTATTCCCCAAACGGAAAACAAAACAGCACAAGAAACTCTCCTTGCAATAATTGAGCAAATGCGGGACGAAATGAAAGCTATCCATATCCAATCACATCGTGAGGGTACTATTTGGATATTCCCTAAATTTTCAAACGGGCATTTAGTGTGGGAGTTTATACCGGACGATGTTGTCACTGATATCATTAGAGATATTTCAAGCGGTGAAATATTAAGAATAGAAACATCGGAGCAATTGAAATTGTCAAAAGGAGCCGGGAAGACTTTTACAGTAATCCGTAAACGATCTTTTACCCGCACAAAAATTACGGTAGAATATGAAGGCGAAATACCATCAGGGTTAAAAGGGAAAGTAACACGTAATCCAGCACATGCTCTACCTATCCCATTCTCAAACAATGCTGATGGTGGACGTGCGAGAGGGTTTTCTGATTATACAAGGATATTATCAGATATAAAAAATTATCATGATATGGATTTAGCAGAGAGTTATATTTTGGCTAAATTTTCCCCTAAAATGATACTAAACAAATTAACTGATATTGATAAATATTCGCAGAATCAGGGTTATTCAGATGCTGCAGATATGTTCACAAATATCGAAATAGGTAAAATTGATCTTATACTTAACGAGGGCGAAGAGTCAGTAAATTTTGTAACACCAGAAAGGGCGACCGAAAGCCTACGATTGAAACTACAGCAGATATTTCACAAATTAGTCCAGGGTTCCGGAATACCTGAATTAGCCTGGGGATTGAAAATGGCAGGGAATGAGGCAAGTGCAGAAGAGCAAATGACTTCCTTAATGTCTTATGTACAGTCAAAAAGAGAGCAGAAAAACGCTGCATATACTGAATTATTCAGGGTTTCACTTGAATTATTATTGACTCCTGCTGAAAAAATAGAAATTGAATGGAATCAGCTTGATGCAGTAAGCGAAAAAGTACGATCTGAGATATTTAGAAATTTTGCTGAAGGAATTAATAGCCTTATAACTACTGCCGGAATGAGCAAAGAACAACTATTTAAATTTTGGAAGAAGAACTATCCAACGGTCACTGCGGAAGAATTTAATGAATGGAATACTGGAATTACTGATATGGTAGGGCATGTTGTATCAGCGAAATCAACTCTTGATAGTCTCATGCTTGCACAGGGTATTGATATTACAACAGGGACATAATATTTTATAAAGGGCAAGGATTATGAAAAAATATGAATTAACTATTATTGAAAATGGAACAGAGATGAATGTCTATAGAAAAAATAATGGATTTTCGATAATAGAATTGATCGGTTTGATTGAAACAATTAAACAGGATCTGATGTTGCAATATCTATCAATGGTAAATCATCCCTCAAAAATAACAAGGGAATATATAGCCGGTTCGTCCAGTGGAAAAATAATAATAGAGGATAATTGACGTATGAAAAAGAGAAAAAAAGATCCATTATTTACAGCTGAAAAACTATGGAAAGCAATGACAGGATTTATTGCTATGAATATGAATTTTGATAAAAAAAATGGTGAGCCGGACGAAGTTGTGCTAAAACAAAGATCAGCTAATTATGGGTTAATTAGACATGGAATAATTGCAACTGATTTTATAAATAGAAAAGGGTTAGAGCGTGAATATAAAGCCTATATTGCAGATGTTGATAAACAAATTGTAAAAATAAATTCAAGGTTACATGGGAATGAATAGCGCAGAATATATTAAATTATACAAAAAGGCTCATTCTAAAAACGGGTTAATAACCATCAAAACCGTTAAAGAATTAAAAAAAGTATTTGCACAAGCTGGGCAATTAGCTGCAGAGCAAGTTAGAAAAACTACACTTGCGGGACTATCTGATCTGACAAGTTCAGCCTGGTCGCAGATAAATAAACAACTTATTGCCGGAGCTGATTTAATATCAGAATCAACTATTACAGCTATTCCCCCTGCACTGACGAAGAGCTATAATAATTTTTTAAATATAGATATCGATTACATTATGGATGCGGTAAATACTGCAAGTATTACAGATATCACAAAAAAAGGGTTGAAAAACATAGGACTTGCGGTCAATTTTGATCTGCTTAAAATTCAGGCTACAAGAATATATTCAGATGGGTATAGTTTTTCTGATAGGGTTTGGGGCGATTTGAAAGATGGGTTGCCTTTTGGAGTCCATGGAGATTATCAATACCGGATTAAGAATCTTATCCTCACGGGGCAGGCACAAGGGAGGGATGTAATAGATATTGCAGATGATATACAACAGTATATTGCCAAAGGGAAAGATTATGTTTTTAAAGAGGGCAGATATGGGAAATTAATACCCGGGACTGCTCAATATAAAAAACGGATATCTAAGAGAGTGGACTGGAGGGCATTAAGGCTGGTACGATCAGAATTGAATGCCAGTCTGCAGGAGGCAGGAATACGGGAAGGAACTTTAAACCCCGGGGCTACAAAATTGTTTGATTGGGTTAAAACGTCCGGGAACCCTATTGATCAAAATGGTAGTAAAAATGCAAGTGGGTTAAGATGTATTGATTTGCAAAACAATAATCCTTACACAGAGGATACTATACCGGGCTATCAACATCCTCATTGCTCATGCAGTGTTCGGCCAGTTTTAAAGCCTGTTCATGATTTTATAACTGAACTGAATAACTGGGAACCTGGTGTAGGGGATTCTTCCATGGAAGACTGGTACCAAAATATATATTTACCGGCTCAATAATAAAAACTCTTGACAAATAATTAAAACAGTGTTTATTATGT
>CAZGWS010000241.1:3153-4563 GCA_964528805.1 uncultured Lentimicrobiaceae bacterium
AGGAAAAGATCAACGAGATTAAAGAAGATGAGCTGTATAAACAGCTTGCATTGGAACGATCCGATATCGATAACCCTGACAATCAGTTGGGTGTCCACGAGGACGTTGATAAAAAAATAAATACTGTTGAAACAGTAAATTACTAAGGGGGGCTTAAATATGAGTACCGTATATATACAGAAAGAAGAAAATAAGCATCTTGTATTGACAAACAATACAAGTGCTGCTTTAGAACAGTATGAGTTTGTCGTGCTTGGTAAATTGTCATGTGTTGCAGATGAGGCAATAGCAAAAAATGCAGAGGGTTCTTTGCATGTTGAAGAGGGGCTTTGTTTACAGATTGATGATTTTGTCTCTGGCGAAGACACCTTCGCAACTGCAAATGCAGATGTTTTCTGGAAACCGTCTACAGGTGAATTTTCTGACACATCAAAATCGACATATTATAAAGTTGGTATCGTAAAAGAGATCAAAAATTCTAATGGTGTTGTATTAGTTGTAATGCAGCGACATGCCGAACTGATAGCGTAAGGAGTTATTAAATGGTAAAAGTTATAAATAAAGAAACCCTTAAAGATATCAGGGTTAAGCAGAATAGAGCCGATACAGTATCTATATTCAAGGGCGATGCAAGAACGAATAAAAAAGCAAATGCTCCGACCGTATATGGGAACAATGTTATTGTCCCTATGACTAACGCCAGTTATGAGGGTTCTGAAGGTTATATCAAGCTTTGGAATGAAATTGATGATCTTAAAATTAAGATTAATGCTGCACAGGCTCCCAGTGCTGCCGACTTGGAAGCTCTTGTCGGTAAATTGTTTATCGATATTACCCGGAGATACCAGGAAGCCGGAGACCTCACGAATCTTATTGTAACTGAGATCACGGATCTGAATGCGCCTGAAACCATTAACACAAGATATTTGTATAAATATGTTGGTAAAATGGGACTTGTTGCTGCTGCTAATGACTCTGTCAATCTAATTGAACAGAAACTTGGTGCAACTGATTCCTTTGATCTTGAAATTTATGCAGTGGGCTGGAAAGACAGTCTTAAAAATATGCTTTTTAACAGCATCCATGATATGCAGAAAGTCAACCAGGCTGCTGTTGACGCAGACACTGACCGCAGGAATGCTTCTATAATCGGTGAGATTGTAGGAACTACTTTTGTCACTTCTCAGAAACAGGCTGCTGATAGTACTTCCGGCGCTACTTTTGATGTGCTTATGTATAATACTTTCAGGAAAGCAATTAAAAAGCTTCGAGGCTTAAAAGATCCTCAGACTGATAGAAAAATTGCTGTTCCTTCTATTTCTGTTCTTTGTAATTCCGCTGATACATGGGATATCGAAAGGGTTATAAATGGACAGCTTACCAATGCAGGTGCAAAAGGGACTCTTAATA
>CAZGWS010000242.1:0-4508 GCA_964528805.1 uncultured Lentimicrobiaceae bacterium
AGTCTTTGATAAGAAAGCGTCAAAGACAAGGCTTTAGAAGTTTTTGAATTCAAGGTGTTTACAAATTGTAGTTGACTGATTTAAAAACGAGAATAACGTAGTCTTTGGCATTTTCTTGCAAAGATAATTAGCTGTTCATCATGTGAGTAAAAACGGCAGTTATTATTATTTAAGGTAGTGATTGTGGTATATCACTCCGTATTATGCTGTGTAATAATAGATTTAATTATTTCATCTACGGAGAGTGCATTATTTACCGAATAGTTTCCAATAGCAGTTCGCCGCAGGCTACTCATGTACGCACCACTGTTTAATGCAATTCCAAAATCATTAACCAACGATCTAATATAAGTTCCCTTACTACAGTTTACCATAAAGTCAATTTCGGGTAGATCAAAGTTCAATAAATTAAATTGATGTATTGTAATCCGTCGTGATTTTAATTTTATTTCATCTTTATTTCTGGCATATTCAAATGCCCGCTTACCCTTAATTTTTATAGCTGAAAATATTGGCGGCACTTGCTCAATTTCTCCGGTAAACAGATTAGTTGTTTCAATTAATTGACTTTTGGAAATCGTATCGGTACTATATGTTTGGTTTATTTCGGTTTCTTTATCAAACGATGGGGTTGTGGCTCCAATAAACATGCTTCCTACATAGCTCTTTTCTAAACCCTGAAAAGAGTCTATTTTTTTTGTAAATTTTCCGGTACAGATAATAAGAAGACCTGTTGCCAGTGGGTCTATGGTGCCGGCATGACCAACTTTAATTTTTTTGATGTTAAGACTTTGCTTTATTGCTGATCTTATTTTGTTAACAACATCAAATGACGTCCATCCAAGTGGTTTGTCGATGAGGAGCATTTCTCCATCTAAAAAGTTGAAAGCCATTAGGAAATTGTTAAGTCAACGCCAAGGAAATATAATAAAAGAATTGCAGTACCAATAATAATTCTGTACCATCCAAATACTTTAAACCCATGATTTGTGAGGAAGCTTATAAATGATTTAATGGCAACCATTGCCACAACGAAAGCCACAATGTTACCAAATATTAAAAGTCCTATATTGTGTGTATTTATTGCAGTATAGTTTTTCAATAATTTATATCCTGAAGCTGCAAACATGGTGGGTACGGCAAGGAAAAAAGAAAATTCGGCAGCAGTTTTTTTAGTTAATTTTTGAGACATACCACCAATAATAGTAGCCGCTGAGCGCGAAACACCCGGAATCATGGCTATAACCTGAAAGAAACCTATTTTTAATGCCTTAGGATAAGTAATTTCCTGATCTTTAGAAGGTTTGTTGAACCAATTATCAATAAACAACAATACAATTCCGCCTAAAATAAGCATAATAGCTACTACATAAACACTTTCCAAGAGCATATCAATATAATCACTTAACAGTAAACCAAAAAAAGCTGCTGGAAGAAATGCAACAAACAGTTTATAGTAAAATTTCATAGTTTGGAAAAAGCGTTTCCAGTACAAAACTACTACAGAAAGGATAGCCCCAAATTGAATGTTAATTATAAAAGCCTGAACAAAATCATTACTTTTCATTCCCATAATACCTTCTGTTAGTATCATGTGTCCTGTAGAAGATACCGGTAAAAACTCAGTTATCCCTTCAATTATTGCTAATACAAGAGCCTCAATCCACGTCATTTGGTAGTTTTTATGTTTGAATAATTATGTTGTTAACAACAAATTTTATTTTAGTTCTTTTGGGCGATACATTATTGCAAACATTTCAATCAGATACCCCAGCAGGATGAGAATGGGAGCAAGAGTTAGCCGCCTAAAGCCAAAAATGGCATCGCTAAAAACATCAGGATTATTGGAGTTGCCACCCACCATTAGTAAAAATCCCAATATTAAAATAAGTAGTCCTGCAATTAACATTGAGTAATTGGTTCTATTAAAAACGAATACTATTTGTTTGTCTTTGGCTTTTTGATTTTTAACTGACATGATTTTATATTTTTTTCAAAAGTACAAGAAAAATACATTACATAATATAGCCTGTAATTAAGCTTACAAAAATATTATCCATATAGTGCATCTGTTTTTGTTCTAAGGTATTTGTCAACAGCAAAAAAGGTTGATAATCCGGTAATTAACAAACCAACTATAATAATAAATAAATTAAGATAAATTAACATCTTGCTACTGGAAAGTAGTATGAGCTCGGGAATATTTTGCTGTGCTACAATTAGTACTGCGTATAATAATCCAATTGAGATTATTGCGCCTGCCAACCCCTGCACAAATCCTGCTAAAATAAATGGTTTGACAATAAATTTTTCAGTAGCTCCAACAAGTTGCATTGTTCTAATTATAAATCTTTTAGAGTAAATTGATAATCTGATAGTATTATTTATCAAGGCTATGGCAATTAGTAGCAGTAATAAGCTAAATCCAAATAACACAAAGGTTATTTTTCTCAAATTTTTATTTATCAAATGAACAACCGACTTTTGATAGTAAACTTCTTTAACGGAGTTATTTTTTGTAACAAGTTGTTCCATTTTTCTTATACTGTCATTATTTGCCCAGCCGGCATTAAATCTTACATCAATTGAAGGAAGTAGCGGATTATCTTCATCATTAATAAAACCCGTAAAATCATTTCCTAATATTTTTGTAAGTCTTTTAGTAGCCTCCTCTTTGGTAATGTATTCTGTTGACTTAATGCCCGGGTTTATGTCAAGATTTTTTTTTAAGCGTAGTATATCAGCTTCTTTAACTCCATCGCTCATTATTATTTCGAAGCCAATATTCTCCTTTATGTAATTGGATAATTTTTTTGCATGAAGTACAAATAGACCTAAAAACCCTAAAGTAAATAGTACAAGGGTGATGCTTATTACCGAAGTAATATATGAAGTGTTTATTTTCCGTTTGTAATACTTTTCGTCGAATGAAGCCATATTGTGGGGCTAAAGTAAACAATTTTGCCTAAATTAGCTGCGTAAATTAACAAAACAAAAGATGCAACAAAACAAAATAGGTACATTCTCTGCGCTGTCCATTGGTATAGGGGGTATGGTTGGCGGAGGTATTTTTGCAGTTACCGGATTAACTGTTGAGTTAACAAAAGGTTCGGCTCCATTGGCATTTATTATTGCCGGTATTGTAGCTTTGCTAACGGCTTACTCTTATTGGAAACTATCTCTTTATCTGCCAAATAACGGGGGTACGGTTTACTTTATAAACAAAGCATTTGGCAGTGGTGTTTTAACAGGAAGCATCAACAATGTTCTTGTACTGTCATATATTATTCTTATAGCGATATATGCATACGCCTTTGGTGCTTATGGTGCAAGGCTATTTCCGGCAGAGTGGTATCCGTGGCTTAAACATGTGTTTATTTCTTTTGTATTAATATCGCTTGCGCTGATAAATTATTTTAGTGCATCACTAGTTATAAAATCAGAAAACAGCCTAAATTTGATTAAGATGATACTATTGTTGATTTTTTTAATCGTGGGATTTGCTACACCATTAAAATGGGAGCAAATGAGCACAGTAAATTGGGTTGATCCTATGGCAATGGTATCTGGAGCAATGATAATTTTTTTAAATTATGAAGGATTTGAACTTATTGCCAATGCGAGTAATAATATGAAAAACCCTAAGCGTGCATTGCCTATTGCATACATTGGTGGTGTTTTAATTGCAATCAGCCTTTATGTGCTGATTGTGATTGTAGTGGTAGGTCATCTTAGCTTTTTTGTAATTGCAAAAAATAGCGAGCATGTACTGTCAGAAGCAGCAATTCAATTTATGGGTAAAGCCGGATTAATTATTATCTCTGTTGCTGCACTTTTGGCAACAAGTTCAGCAATAAACGCAACTTATTATGGCTCAGGTCGTCTTACATATTCAATAGCAAAGTCGGGTGAATTACCTCAAGTTCTCGAAAAGTTGGAAAATAATCAGCCTGTATTTGGGATGATAATTTTTGCAGTACTATCATTATTTGTCGCCAATTTTATACCGTTGAGTGCAATTGCAACTATGGGTAGTGCCGGATTTCTATTAATTTTTTTAATAGTAAATATTGCAAATTTTAAGATGTATAAAATAACTAAAAGTTATAGAATAATAAGCTTGTTGGCAGCATTATCTTGCTTAATAGCTTTAGGATCTCTTATTTATGCAACTGTGAAGAATGCCGATACACGCTGGGAAGTATTTATTTTATTGGCGATGATAGTGGGCTCATTTATTATTGAAATACTTTACCGTAAGTATTTAAAAGCAAGGAGATTAAAACAGTAACTTTTGCAAAATATGTCTTTTGCTGATCACAGGATTATAATAATTAGGTTAACCATTATATAGATTACTAACCATTTCAGAATATAAGAATGGCATTAGTTTGATGTTTAGTTGTACTGTTAGAGTTTTTTTTACTACGTATGTCGATTTATTTGTTCTGTATATAGGGTCTGCTGAGAAACACATAACACACACGTTAATAGCATATTACATTACT
>CAZGWS010000243.1:0-4476 GCA_964528805.1 uncultured Lentimicrobiaceae bacterium
CCGTTGGCAACAAAGCGAAAACCCGCCGCATTTAAGCACTTTCGGTTTTTCTCCGACACACATAGCCTACACAAAAAACCAAAAAAGCTTAAATCTTTGCCTGCGCTCAAACAATGCAACATAAACTAATTATAAAAAAAAATGAATTACTACTTTTAGAAAACAAAACAGACATTCACATACTAACAATAACATTGTTTTATTTATGCAAATGTAAATCATCAACGTAACAACGTTGCTAATAAAAACTATCCTTATTATTTAGAATCGGTATAAATTAGGGGGGGGCAAGTAAAATAAATCTTGAAAATGGTATAAAAATTACTATTTTTGGTACTAATAAATAGAAGGGGTTGTTTAAACATATTTCAATCTAAAAACAAAACCCCCTTAAATTATTAACGAATATGACTCTACTCAAAATACGTAAACAAAGAAAGGAAGTTGTTGGCAAAGATAAGTAATGTTTTATAAATAGAAAAGGTTGAATATTTGGAGTTGGTTTTATTATCACAATTCTGTCATAGCCTGTCGGAGGATTTGAATGCTAAACCTTTTAATGTTTGTAAGGCACAATATTTAGTCACTCTAAAAATTAGAAAAATGAGAAAATTATTATTAGTATTAAGTTTATTGGTTGTATTTTTGATTGGTACAGGTATGAAAACACTCGAAGCACAAAATTGTTGGCTTGAACATACTATTACATGGTCAGGTAACTGTGTTTATCCTGATGATAATACAGCCTACTACGCAAATTTTACAATAATTGATGTTTGTGACAACAACAATCCTGTTTTTTCTCAAACAAAAGAAGTTGCAACAACCGAAAATCCATTACAAGCGGTTTTTTGTGTTGAAGATGCATTGTGCAAAATTGACGAAGTGTCACTTTGTTTTAAAGTGATTTGCACAGTTCAAAAGCGTAATAAAATAACGAATGCAATTGTATGTAGCGGACAAACAATCCTTCCTACAAAAAACTGTGCTGGACTTCTGCAATTAGATGGTCTATCAACAGATGTACAATTGAATTGATTAGTTAATGAAGAAAATATGCCAAGAATAATACTTGGCATATTTTCTTATATCCTATTTACTATCCCAAGCGTACAACTATGAAATATCTTCTTATAACGTTGTTCTTTTTGATACTGCCTTGGCATTCCAATGCCCAGCACAAACAGTCCAACATTTGGTTTTTTGGAGACCATGCAGGCTTGGATTTCAATAGTGGTGAACCGCAAGTAATTTCAGGTCACACATGTAATCCTAAGGGAACTGCTGTTTATAGTGATACTTTAGGTAATTTACTCTTTTATTCGGATGGAATTGATATTTTTAATAAAAACCATCAGGTAATGGTTAACGGTGGTAACCTTGCAGGTGGTGATCCAAGCGTAACCCAAAGAGTTTTAATTGTAAAGCAACCGAGTTCAGATCATATTTATTATGTATTTATTGTTGGTCGTGGGACATTTAGTAATACTGGATTATATGGGCTATGGTACAACGTCGTTGACATAAACGGCGATAATGGATTAGGTGAAGTAATTGAGCGTGATGTATTTTTAAGTTCTGCCTACGATGCCCAAGAAAAATTGTTTGCAGTAAAGCATGAAAACAATGAGGATGTTTGGGTTATTACACGTAAGATAAAGGATGATAAATTCGCATCGTTTTTGCTTACTAGTTTAGGCTTAAATTCTACTCCGGTACTTAGTGATGCCTATAATATGCAACACATGGAAGGAGATAATACAAAAGGATATATGAAAGTTTCATATGATAAAAAATATTTACTTGCTGCTTATCTTTTTTCAAATCCATCATTCATAGTTGAAGTATGTAAATTTAATGCTGCCACAGGTACAATTGATTTTTTGTACTATGAAATAAAATTGGATGAGCAAGGCAGAAAACTTATTCCTTTTGGCATTGAGTTCTCCCCTGACTCCAAATATGCTTATATTGCATTTACTACTGATGATGACGATGTGGATATTTATCAGTATGATATGCAATATATTGAAAATGCAGGACTCTTTACACAATCGGCCGTAAAAATTAGTAGTGGACCTGGTCAAGGTTTACAGTTGGCAACTGATGGGAAAATATATTGTTCATGGCCAGAAGATGGAGGAGGTCCACCTTATCATTATGTAAGTGTTATAAATAAACCATGGAAACGTGGTACAGCATGTGATTTTGAGGCTGATGTCATCGACATGGGTAATTATTCAGAAGTAAAATGGTGCTTCCCCAATATATTACTTGACCACCTCTACCGTTTTGAGTGGGAAGGTACATGCGCAGGGCCTGACAATGGCATTACCTTTAAACCAAATTTCCAACCAACCCCGGCATCTATAACTTGGAACTTTAACGATCCCGATGCAGGTGCTGACAGTATTTCAACACAACTTTATCCTACTCACTATTTTACCAGTGGTGGCGAGTTTGAAGTATCGGTAGATGTTAACTACCCACCTACTCCCAACTACCCTTTTGGCAGGTTTGAACATACTTCTCGTGTTGTTACCGTAATACAGTCGCCACAGCCCAACCTTGGCCCTGATACATTAACATGCGAAGGTAACAGCATAATACTTAATGCAGGGAATGAACAGGGCTTTTATGTATGGAGTGATGGTACTTTTGGTGCAAACATAAATACAATTACTGTTTCCGATACCGGTATTTACTGGGCGAAGGTTACCAATAGCGATGGATGTGGAACAACTGACAGTATTCATGTGGGATGGTTACCTAAAGCTGTTTTTAATGAGGATAATCTAATTATCACACCAACTTCTTGCAGTGGTAGCAATGGCAGTATTACTGGGATTGAAATTGAAGGTGTCGTACCTGATAATTTGGAGTGGTACGATGGTAGTGGAAATCTGTTGGGTACAGATTTGGATATTTTTGGTTTGTCGGTTGGTAATTACTTTTTACATATAACAGACACAAATAACTGTGTTACTATTTCCGATTCATATACTGTTACCGATGCCGGTAATATACTTATCACAGCAGTAGATTTTTCACCCTCACATTGTTCTCAAAGCAATGGCTCAATCAGCATTGCAGCAAGTTCGGGCGCAGGTAACAATTTTTCATATTCAATCTTAAATGGGGCAAGTGGCAGTTGGCAACCCGATAGCCTATTTATAAATCTGCCTTCCGGTGATTATTTTATTAAAGTAAAAGACCCAAGTGGTTGCGAAACAGTTTATGGCAATAACCCCGTGGCATTAGAAAATATTGAAGGTCCAAATATTATTACAGAAAATGTAACCCATGAAAATGATTATCTTGCCGATGGCAGCATTTATCTTGAAGCAATAGTTGACATAGGTAGTATTCAATACTCCATTGATTCGGGGTACAATTTCCAAACTAATAACGGCTTGTTTGAAAATTTATCGGCAGGAACTTATTACTGCATTGTAAAAGATGAATTTGGTTGCGATACAACATTTACAATAGAAATTAATCGTATTATTTCTCAAATAATTGATGCTATTGCCGGTGACGGAAGTACATGCATTGGAAATGCTACTGCAAGCCCATTGATATTGAATAATTTCACCGATGTATCAAGGTTTGATGTAATGCTCACATACGATCAAGACTTGATAATGTGTGATGGTTATATGCAGGTTAACCCTGTCCTTGAAGACAGTTTAATTGTAAGCACAAACATTTTTGGCGAAGTTCATATCAGTTGGGAGGGGCAATCACCAGTAAGCTTACCTAACAATGCATTGATGACCGAATTAGTATTTAGCGCAATAGACGGTGGTGTTTCTCAAGTTGATTGGGTAGCAAATCAGGGAGAAAGTCAATTCTATAATCAGAATGGGGAAATAATAAATACTGATTATCAAGTGGGGAATATTATTGTTTATACCCGCCCTGATATTTATCTATCTCTTACTAACGAGGTTTGTGAAGGAGAATCTCTTTTTGTTATTTCATCTATTGAAGGTGGCAGTGGAGTAAACACTTCGCATTGGGTTGGTCCTGATGATTTTACGAGTAACGACCAATTACTTTGGTTTAATGAAGTTAGAGAAAACATGGCAGGTACATACACCCTAACTGTTACAGACTCATTAAACTGTGTTGAAAGTAAAAGTATGGAAATAGTGGTAAATCAAGGAGCTGAAATTGCATTTTCAGAATACGACACCCTTTGGGTTGACCCTGGGTTTCTACTTGAAGCGGGGTACGGTGCAGAATATTACTATTGGAACACAGGGGAAACCACGGAAACAATAGTAATCGACAGCATGGGAAATTACATTGTTGAAGTTACATCTTATGAGAACTGCAAATCTACTGATACCATACAAATACTTTGGTCAGGCACACCTTTTTATCTGCCAAATGCCTTTACACCCAATGAAGATGGCTTAAATGACACTTTTGGTCCAATACCACGTTACGATTATGTAAAAAAATACCACC
>CAZGWS010000244.1:0-4475 GCA_964528805.1 uncultured Lentimicrobiaceae bacterium
TACAATTCACAAGATCCAAGCCTAACGCACTTCCGAACTTTTTAGTAAACCCTATTTAAAAATAAGTATTCTATCTTTGTATTTTTATACCGAATTAATAATAATACAATGCAACTTACAAATCGACAAATTTTTCAACAACACCTTGCCATTCCGGCTACAATATCAAACCCAATTGAGATTGTGGCTGCTAAAGGTATATACATAATCAGTGAAGCAGGTATTAAGTATATTGATCTTGTCTCGGGAGTTTCTGTTAGCAACGTTGGTCATGGGCATCCTGCCGTTGTTAAAGCAATTAAAAAGCAGGTTGATAGCTACATGCACCTCATGGTTTATGGCATGTATATACAATCGCCACAAGTTAAGCTTACGCAAATGCTGGTAAATAACCTGCCTGATAAACTGAATTCTGTTTACCTTGTTAACTCAGGTAGTGAAGCCGTTGAAGGAGCATTAAAATTGGCAAAACGAATTACAGGTAGAACAAAGATTTTATCGTTTAATAATGCGTATCATGGTAGTACTCATGGTGCTCTTAGTGTACTTGGTAATGAAGAAATGAAGAATGCATATCGTCCGCTTTTGCCTGATATCCACTTCTTTAACTTTAATAATTATGATGTTGTTGAGGCTATTACTAATGATGTTGCATGTGTAATTATGGAACCTGTTCAAACTGAGGCTGGTATAATAATTCCTGATCAAAA
The DNA here is from genome assembly GCA_964528805.1 of uncultured Lentimicrobiaceae bacterium. Taxonomy (GTDB): domain Bacteria; phylum Bacteroidota; class Bacteroidia; order Bacteroidales; family F082. The sequence continues at coordinate 711 of CAZGWS010000244.1, forward strand.
TTGGATGACAGCACTTCGAGATAAGTGTACCAAAACAGGTACTATACTTATATTCGACGAGGTTCAGATGGGCTTCGGGCGTTCAGGAAAACTTTTTACTTTTGAGCATTTTAATGTTGTTCCTGATGTGTTATGTTTAGCAAAAGCTATGGGCTCAGGCATGCCGATTGGTGCTTTTATTTCGTCTGCAGAGAATATGAGACTGCTTACTCATAATCCTGAATTGGGACATATCACTACTTTTGGTGGTCATCCCGTATGTTGCGCTGCTTCACTTGCCGGCTTTAAAATAATTGTTGACGAAAAACTACCTGAAAAGGCTAATAAATTAGGTAAGAAATTTGTTGATATGTTAGCAAATCAGCTTCTTATAAAGGAAATTCGACAAATTGGTTTGATGATTGGCGTTGAAATTGTAGCACCATACAAAGTAAACGACTTGATAACCATATTTCAAAAAAATGGATTAATTGTCGATCAGTTTCTATTTAATAATTCAAGTTTTCGCATCGCTCCACCACTTATTATTACCGAAGAAGAAGTTGGGCTGGCGGTTTCTAAAATAATTATTAGTTTAAATGAGTTTGAAAACCAATTTTCAAAATGAAAAATATTTATCTCTCCATATTTATCCTAATAGCAATTTCATTAAAAGCGCAAGATGCTATTACAATTCCCGCCGAATTTGAAAAAAATGACAATCTTGTTCTCACTTGGTCATACACCGAGGCTGTTGATACTGTATTAGCTGAAATAGCACAAATAGCTGAACAGGCTGCTGATATTAGTATAATATATAACCCCGACAGCACACAATTTGATACAATTCAAATTAATAGTTTCTTACATAATATGGGAGTCGATACGGATAATGTATGCTTTATACCGGCAGTTACTAATACATGTTGGCTTGGGCAATATTCGCCGGTTGTGGGTTATGGCGTATTCACTGATACTTTGGCTTTGTATCTTGGTAATCCGGGATTTTCTAATTTCGGCCGACCTGATGACGATAGGATTCCGGCTAAACTTGCTGATTATTGGAGCTTGAATCTATCAGATTATAGTTTGCAATTTGAAAATACTAATATTCAATATGATGGGATGTTAAATTTATTCGTTGGCGATAATGTACTTCAGCAAAATTTGCCAATGGATGAAAATGAAATTCGTTTCGATCTTAACTCATATTTTGGCTCAGGTAATGTATTTTTTACTCCAAATTTTACACACATGGGTGGTGGCGATATACTTAGTAACAATATGTATATGAAAATACTCGATTTTGAGACTATTCTTGTTTCTGAAATTCCTGATACGTTGCCTGATTATAATGCACTCGAAGATTTTGCCTCTGATATTTCTGTTATTCCGAATAAATTTGGTGGTAATTATAACATTATAAGAATATCTGATCCACCCAATGCTGATGGAAAGTATCCTATAACACAAAATGAAGAAGTGCGATCATATACAAACTCCTTGATAGTTAATAATATAGTTATTATACCTTCGTTTGGCCTACCTTATTATGATTCGGCAGCATATCATACTTATAGAAAGTATATGCCCGGCTATCATATTTTTATGGTCGATTCTCACCTATTATCAGCAAATTATGGAGGGGTTAATACGGTTGCAAAGGAAATTCCTCAAGCAAATTTCTTGCGTATTCTTCACGAAAAAAATATTGGAACTCGCAATTATGCCGTAAATTATGAAATAATATGCCTTTCTTCATCAAGCGATCTCGTTCAGGAAATGTGGCTGTATTACAAGCTGAATAGTGATACATCATACACAAAGACAGAAATTCATCTTGTTTGTCCGCAGCATTTTGGCGTAATTGAAAACCTATTGCCTACTGATACAGTACACTATTACATTGAAGCTATTTCTACTACTACCACAACTACATATCCATTGTCGGCTTCTGTAGGGAATTTTACTTTTTGGTTCGATGTTGTTGGAATAAATAATATTTCTGATAATTCACACAAATATTCAATTGCGCCAAATCCTACAAAAGGAAGTTTTATGTTGTTACACAAAAATTATAGTGGCAAAGTGGGATTGAGTATTTTTAATATTAATGGGCAGAAAGTAATAGAAATAGCAAATTATCATGGTGGGATTATTAATGCTGATAACATGTTAGATGCAGGTTGCTACGCAGTTTTGGTTAATGATAATGGCATAATATCGAGACAAAAATTGGTTATATATTAGTAATGCCTATTTACGAATTAAATAAAACAATAAATTTTCCTCATCCATCTTTGGCAAATGCTGATGGGTTATTGGCACTTGGTGGCGATTTGCGCCCTGAGCGTTTGATAGAGGCATATCGTTGCGGTATTTTTCCTTGGTATTCTGACGATGACCCAATACTGTGGTGGTCGCCAAATCCTCGTATGGTACTTTTCCCAAAAGATTTTATTAAACATAAAAGCTTACAAAAAGTAGTAAAGAGTAACAAATTTGAAATAAGTTTTGATAATAATTTTGAGCAAGTTATCGAGAGTTGTAGCACAGTTCAACGGATAGGGCAGGATGGAACATGGATTACAGATGAAATGAAACATGCTTATTTAAAACTGCACAACATAGGCATGGCTCATTCTGTTGAAGCTAAGTTAGATAATCAACTTGTTGGCGGTTTATATGGTGTCTCAATAGGCAAGTGCTTTTTTGGTGAGTCGATGTTCCATACTGTTACTGATGCATCAAAAGTTGCTTTATGGCATCTTGTTAACAGACTGATTGAATGGAACTTTGATATGATTGATGTTCAGCAGCACACCCAACATCTTAAAAGTTTGGGAGCCATTAGTATAGATAGAAAAGAATTTTTACTTTTGCTCTCTAATTCGATAACGAAAATTGGTATAGAAGGAAAATGGAATTTGTAACCTTTAGTTATTGAAATAAACTATTAATTAATGGAAGAGAAAAAAGTGCACATGGAGCGTGCCATTGATTTGGCACTTTCTAATGTAAGTGAAAACAATGGGGGTCCTTTTGGTGCCGTGATTGTGAAAGACGGTGAAATAATTGGAAAAGGTGCTAATCTGGTAACCGCTACTAACGATCCAACAGCCCATGCCGAGATAGTTGCAATACGTGAAGCTGCCAACAATATTGGATCTTTTGAATTACAGGATTGTGAAATATACACTAGCTGCGAACCTTGCCCAATGTGTCTTGGCGCTATTTATTGGGCACGTATTGGCAAACTATATTATGCTGCAACTAAAGATGACGCTGCTAAAGCCGACTTTGATGATTCTTTTATTTATAAAGAATTTGCTTTGCCAAAAGATCAACGATCCATTCCCTCATTGCAACTTATGCGTGATGATGCAGTAAAAGTATTTGAAGCCTGGATAATAAGTGAAAGTAAAATAAAATACTGATAAACAGGTTGTTATTATATTATTTTTTTAAATGTCGATCAATTTCTCTTTTATGATCCTTCTCTTTCAATGAGTTTCGCTTGTCGTAAAAGTGTTTCCCTCTTGCAACAGCAATTTCAAGTTTCGCAAGCCCACTATCGTTTATAAACAACACCACAGGAATTATTGTCATGCTCTTTTCTTTTACCTTTACGTTTAGCTTTTTAAGCTCCCTCGCTGTAAGTAGTAATTTTCGATCGCGTTTTTCCAAATGATTGTTATAACTGCCAAAGCGATATTCCGAAATATGCATTCCGCGAACAAATAATTCGCCATTCTCAAAATAACAAAACGAATCGGAAAGATTTGC
>CAZGWS010000245.1:0-4468 GCA_964528805.1 uncultured Lentimicrobiaceae bacterium
AAAATTCGCATCTTCAGAAAGGAGGAACCGAATAGTCCCATCTTTAAATTATTTGTTGTAGATGTTGAACAGCACTTAGTGGCAATACTCCATTTTACCGATTTGATATTGTTCGATGAGAATGACACGATGCAAACAATTATTGCACAGGCTACGATTCATCATCATAAACCGTTGAGTGTTCATGCCACGACACCGGTAGAAAAAGTGATACAAATATTTGAAGAATACGAGCTAAGTATTATTGCAGTTGTCAATGACAAGGAACAATTGCAAGGCCGCATTGTATTCGAAGATGTCTATGATTTAATTCGTATGCAGGAACATAACCAAGCACTGAAAATGGCTGGCACTGACTATGAAGCGGAAGAAGAGAGCTTTGACTCAGCACGAAAAGCGCGTTTACACTGGTTATTTATCAACCTGGTTGCATTATGCTGTGCAGCCTTTATTGTGAGTTTGTATAAAGATACGATTGAACAGTTAGTGGCGCTAGCTGTGCTGATGCCTATTGTTGCCGCATTAGGTGGTAATGTTGGCAATCAGGCTGTGACAGTAACGGTCAGAAAACTCGCCTTACATCAGATAGACTGGAATAATGCGTTCCCCGTGATTAAACGGGAAATTGTTATAGGGGGTATTAATGGCATGATAATGGGTGGTGTGGTTTCGATTATTACCTTTATATGGTTTCAGCAAATATTATTAGGTTTAGTGATAGCCATAGCAATTATCATTAATCTGGCGGTTGCCGGTTTAACTGGCTCGATGATTCCCCTGTTAATTAAAAAATTTGGTGGTGATCCCGCTATTGCATCACCCTTATTACTTACAACTGCGACTGATGCAATAGGCTTTTTTGTGTTTTTGGGCTTGGCTGAAATTATATTAATCTGAAGACCAATTCACCTTAAAAAAGGATTTTCTTACTATGAGATTAAAAAACTGTCATAGCTGTAATTCTCGTGTGTTTTGTGCTCTTACCTGGTATTTTAATCAGTTAAACACTGAAAATAAAAATATTCTATGCCTGTACGCTAGTATTGATATACATCATGTTGAATTGAGTTTTCATGATCTGGAACATATCATCGCTATGTATGTTAAAGAAGGTGAATGTGTTAAAAAAGGTCAGCGATTGGTCACACAGAATATGCAACGATTTCAGTACCCGTTTGATATTGCCAAAGCCAATTGGGAACAGCAATAGCAGGTGTGTTGTCCCGCCCTACCAGAACCAACTATGGAAGATGACTTTATTCATCTTGTGACGAAGACTCAATGCACAATTATGTCTGAAGTGATTTTGCTAGTACTCCATCAATATTGTATTGACGGGTACAAAAAGCCGATAAATGGTCATCTGCGTTGTTGCACTCGTTTGTATTAGCCTGCTAGTCCGTCACTCATGCGCCATGCAGCTAACCACTTCTCAACTCCCTCTACCCGTCAATACAACAATGACAGAGTAATAGAATCTTTCTGATTTGTTACAAATTATAAGGAAATTTGAAAAGTGTTATAATTTTACCTGATTATCCACAAGCTTCAGCCAAGTTGGCTTATTTCATGCTGAGGAACAACAAGTGAATAGTGCAGTATAGTCCAAACGAGCATACACCGGCTTATACTGCAAATGTGTCCCTATAACGCTTGGCTTGGTATTAATGCCAAGCATACTTGAAGAACAAGCTGGTGAATACTCGTAAGTATAGCTGAGACTGATGTGTAATCAGATAATTTTATATATGCTAGTTGTTTTAATTGATGCTTTAGCCAAAGTCGATGGGCGATACTAGGTCTTATATTCAGGTGACGATGATTATCTGGTTAAATCCGTAGCATATTTTGAGCTTTTTTTTATTTACAATTCACAAGATATATACATGCATAAAGATCAAGTTTTTAAAGAGGAAATCCAAAAAGTCGAGGATTTTAAATTCGACACTACTGTTGCCAGCGTATTTGATGACATGGTAAACCGCTCAGTACCTTTTTATGGTGAAATGCAGCGCATGATGGCAGAACTATCCGCTGATCATGCACAAACAGGGACTGATGTTTATGATCTGGGTTGTGCCACAGGAACAACTTTAATAGGGATGAATACAAGTGTGGCCGAAGAAATTCGTTTTATTGGCATTGATGATTCAAAAAAAATGCTCGATAAATGTCGATCCAAATTAGAAGATGTTGAATTTCGACGTCCCTTTGAATTGCGCTTTGGAGACTTAAATCAAAATATTGAAATTTCCAATGCTTCTGTTGTGATTTTGTGTTTAACATTGCAATTTGTCCGTCCGATTAATAGAGCCAAGTTGTTAAAAGATATTTTTGACGGTTTAAATAGTGGGGGGGTATTAATTCTGACTGAAAAAATACTGGCTGAAGATAGCGTTTTTAATCGTGATTTTATTAAACATTATTATAATCATAAACGACGCAATCAATATAGTGAGATGGAGATATCACAAAAACGCGAAGCACTGGAAAATATTCTTATCCCTTATAAGCTCAGTGAAAATATAACATTATTACGAGATGCTGGATTTTCACATTGCGAAGTATTTTTTAAGTGGTACAATTTTGCCGGATTAATTGCGATCAAGGAGTAATGATGATTCAAATAGGAAATTTCTTTTTTAAATACCGAAACTGGGTATTTATCCCCTTATATTTAGCTCTTTTCATTCCTTCTACCGAAATAGTGAGTTCTGAACAGCATTATTTAACTCTGTGGTTAGGTTTGTTTATTACTATTCTAGGACAAATGATTCGATGGGCAACTGTTGGATTTGATTACATTGATCGCGGTGGTAAAGACAAAAAGGTTTATGCCTCTCGTTTAGTAACAGGCGGTATTTTTAATCACTGCCGGAATCCACTATATATAGGAAATATACTTAAATTAGCGGGTCTTGGCATACTAACAAATTCGTTGCTCTATATAATAATTTTTGTCCCTGCTTTTATGTTTATATATCAGGCAATTGTTTTAGCGGAAGAAAATTATTTAAGGACTAAGTTTGGTCAGGATTTTGATGTTTATTGCCAGCAGGTTAATCGCTGGATACCCAGCTTTTCTGGCTTGATCACAACATTTAACAATATGAGTTTTAGATGGCAACGGCCGGTAGTCAAGGAAAACTCCTCTGTGTTTATTTGGTCGTTGGGTATTTTGTTGATTTTATTATTCAAATATCCCGAACTCACTCATCAGGATACACAGCTCCGCAGCCAGTTGTTAGTGGTTTTTATACCGTTATTAACGGCTCTTTATTTTGGCATCCGTTATCTTAAAAAATCTAATAAATTACAAGGTTTGTAGACAAAATATACGCAACTATGTTGTTAAGCAAGCGCAATAAATACCTTTAATGATTCATAAAATAACTGTCGTCCTTAGCCCGCTTGCAGTATTGTGTATTGCAATGATACTTGCGTGTTTATTAACGTATGGTGTTTTAATCGGGTTAGGCGATGTATGGTCTATGAAACGATTAATTAGTAAAGGTACTCAGCTTTTTTTGGTTTTAAGTATTTTTCCACTAACAAAATACCTTAAACTAAATTGGTCAGACATAGGATATACAGCTAAGCCTGTTTTTTATCGTGAAGCACTAAAAGGCTTTGTTGTTGGGTTGGTCGTATTATTACCCATTATTAGCCTGTTGTTTTTTTTGGATATTCGTGTGTTTGATGTTGAAAAACCATGGATAGTATTTTCGATAATTAAAATGCTGTTATTGTCAGCATTATTACCTGCATTATTAATTTCTTTAATAGAAGAACCCATATTTCGTGGACTTTTACTCAGCTCACAATATAAATACTTTTCTAAGTTTAGTGCTATTATTATTTCAGCTATTTGTTATGCAGGGTTGCATTTTCTAAAAGCAGATATTGATATTGCTTATGAGGATATTACCTTGTTCAGTGGCTTCCAATTAATTGCTAACGCATTAGACAATGCCGTTAGCCTTAAAAACCTTTCAGCCTTTATTGCTTTATTTATGGTGGGTGTTTTCTTAGGGGGAGCAAGGTTGTATAAAGGATTAGGCTTAGGTTTTTGTATCGGCTGCCACACTGCCTGGGTGTTTCTAATCAAAATAACAAAAAACATCTCTTCATTAGACGGTAATGCGGATTATTTTTATTTAGTCAGTTCTTATGATGGCGTAATAGGAATGCTGGTTAGTTTTTGGCTATTGATTGTTATTAGTGCATTTGTAGTAATAAGACGCTGAAACGCTCGGAAAAAATAACAAATCTCTGTCATATGTCAAAACCAGAAGTTGTATGAGCAGGGTAGTGGAAATAGCAATTTCATTATTCCATTATCACAAATAATGTCATCGATGCCAACGGTGAATTATAAAATCAACGGTTTCTTTTATATTTAAGTCCCTTGTGCCTCCTCCTGTTCGTAGATAAAATTTCAGTAGTTTCCCTTGCTTTAAAAATACTG
>CAZGWS010000246.1:0-4463 GCA_964528805.1 uncultured Lentimicrobiaceae bacterium
TGGCAATTAGCAGCTTAGTATTTGGAGCAACTGTTTTTAGTGCATTTATTATTACGGGCAAGCTATTTTATAAAAAATAGTTTGATGTTTTTATCTAAAATCATCTAACCTGCATTATTCATGCATTTAGTTTGATGCAGATGTGAGGCGTCTAAGTCTGCCGACATAGTAGTCTATTTCAAAGACTTAGCAGCAAAAAGATGCGTTAAAATAAATACATTCGAAAAAAAATGACAAATTTAATTTTTCAGTGAATTAAACAGATCATTAGGACAATCAGTTATTTATGATTATTTGTCATTTTTTTATAAATAATGCTGGCTAAACTTCAACTTTCCTTTAGATTCAATCATTAATATTGCCGTATAAATAAAACTAAAATATTATATTATGAAAAAATTAATGATTTTGATGGTGCTTGTGAGCACAATGGCATTTACCGCATGTGGGCAAAAAAAAGAAGTCCCTGCAAAAGTAAAAACTGCATTTACACAAAAATTTCCAACTGCTAAAAAAGTTAGCTGGGACAAGGAAAATGCTCATGAGTGGGAAGCCGAGTTTAAAATGAGTGGTCAAGAATACTCAGCCAACTTCGATAACGACGGCAACTGGAAAGAAACAGAATACGGTATTAAAAGCTCCCAACTACCTCCTGCTGTTAATGCAACACTTAAAGTCGAATTTGCAGGCTACGATGTTGAAAAGGCAGAAGTTTCTGAAACACAGGAAGGAAAAGTCTTTGAAATGAAAATTGAGAATAACGAACACAGCATGGAAGTTGTTATGGATGGAAATGGGAAGGTTCTTAAAAAAGAATCAAAAAAAGACAACGATGAAGAGGGGGATAATGAAAATGATGAAGAAGGTGACAATGATTAATTAACTTTAAGATGGGCACTCTCCAAAAAGTGTACAAACGTAAACTTTAGACTTTTATAATTATGGGGCTTGTCCATTTTTAAAATTTAATAACTAAAGAACTGTTTTTTAAGACAGTTCTTTTTTACATTTACAAATGATCAACAAAATACTTGTTTTAGTGACTTTTATTGCCTTATCAACATTTGTCACCGCACAGACGGAAATAGATAATAATAAAAAAGCTAATTATTCTATTCAGTCCTCCTACCAAGTTGGTTATGTTTTTCCAACAAACGATTTTGTTAGAGGTGTTAATGCCGAAAACGATACGGTTGACTTTTTTCAAACATTTTCTGTAAAGATACTAAAGCAAACAACTGGTGATAAACTGTGGGAGCAGCTTTATAACTATCCGGAATATGGTTTTGGTGTATATGTTGCCGATTTTCATAACCCTGAAGAAATTGGAAACCCTATTGCTGTTTTTGGTTATTTTATTGCTCCTTTTGTCCGCCTAAAGATGGTTTCAATAAATTACGAACTTGGCTTAGGAATAGCTTTTAACTGGAAAAGCTATTCGCCTTCTAACCCTTATAATATTGCTATCGGTGCACCTCTTACCGTTTATATTGATTTGGGTGCAACAGCTGGGTTTCAACTTACAAATAGGTTATTTGCCGACGTTGGCTTCAGCCTTACTCATTTTTCAACTGGTAAACTTAAATCGCCAAATTACGGATTAAATACCATTGCGCCTAAAGTTAGCCTTAAATATAAACTTTCTGGTAAGTCAGCAGTTTTTATTGAACAAGATGTACCCAAATTTATACCCAAAAATGAAATTTTTATCACAGCTTTCGCAGGTAGTAAAAATATACTATACGACAGCCTTAATGTTGATGCATCAGAAAAATATGAGGGAGAATCTTTCCCAGTATTCGGTGTGTCAACAGTATTCAATCGCCAAATTAGTTACAAGTCAAAAATTGGTTTGGGTGTATCAATGTCGTATAATGGATCCGTTGATGCACAAGTAGCCGTTAATAATGGAGAACTCCAAATAACACAAGGTCCTTTTTTGAAGCATCTGCAACTAAGTATATTTCCCTCTTATGAATTAGTAATCAATAAATTATCAGTTATTATTCAGCCGGCAGTTTACCTTTATCGTAAAAAAATGAAAAATCAAACATCAATATTCTATCAACGGGTAGGTATAAAGTACAATATCTTTCAAAATTTTTATGCCGGTGTTAATTTGCGAGCTTATAAGTACCATGTCTCCGACTTCATAGAGTGGAATATTGGATATAGTATTCATTAGAATATCATTCTAACTTTGAGCATTACTATCGAATGTGCAAACGTAATTATTAGTAAAAATAAACAAATAGATGAAAAAATTAAATAAGGTAGCCGAAATAACAATTGCATTTTGGTTAATGAAGATATTAGCTACCACTTTGGGCGAAACATTAGGAGATATGCTCTCAATGACTTTTAACCTCGGTTATCTTACAAGTTTGTTTATAACGATGGCATTTTTTCTGCTGGTATTGGGTTTCCAACTGTTAGCAAATAAATTTTACCCGGCACTTTATTGGTTAGTTATTGTTGGAACAACTACAGTAGGAACCGAAATTTCTGATTTTATGGACAGAACACTGGGGCTGGGCTATGCATTTGGCTCAGCTATATTATTTGCAGGTTTGTTAATAACAATATACTACTGGTATCATAACGAAAAGACACTCTCCGTATATCCGATTACTAAAAAACGTGCAGAGGCTTATTACTGGATTGCCATATTATTTTCAAATAGCTTGGGAACCGCATTTGGCGATTTTTTAACCGACAACATGGGTCTAAGTTACCTTGTTGGTGCTTTGGTAACGGCTGCGGTTATTATATTTGTAATAATACTGCATTATGCAACACGCTTAAATCGTATTTTACTTTTCTGGATTGCATTTATTTTTACACGTCCTTTTGGTGCTACTTTTGGCGATTTATTAACTAAGCCAACTACTAAAGGTGGTCTTGATTTGGGAACGGTTTCGGCAACCGGAGTTACAGTTGCTTTATTGATACTATTCCTGCTGATAACCAATCCAAAACAAAAAACAATTAGAAGCTAATTCAGGTTTGTCTTACTTGTTAGAGGCAGAAACACAATTATGCAGATATCAAATTTAATTAATTTGAAACTTACCCAATAGTAACAATATCAATTTGAGATTTATATTGTTATCTTTGCAAAAATTAACGTAATACTTTGTTTATTAAATAATTATAATTATGATACTTGTTACCGGGGGCACAGGTTTGGTAGGAGCACATTTGCTGTACAAGCTCGTTTCAACAGGAGAATTGCCTGTGGCTTTAGTGCGCAAGTCCTCGAACCTGTTAAAAACCAAAAAAGTATTTTCATATTATACTAACGACGTTGACAGTCTGTTTAACAAGATAGCATGGGTTTATGGCGACATATTGGATTATTATACTGTAGCAGATGCCATGCATGATGTGGATACTGTTTACCATACGGCAGCAATGGTGTCGTTCGAGTCGAACGATAAAGATAAGCTGATGGCTACAAATGTAGTTGGGACTGCAAATATTGTAAATGCTGCTCTAACTAATAAAATCGCTAAGCTACTGCACGTTAGTACTATTGGTACCTTAGGTCGAGCTGAAAATACAGAGTCGATTACAGAAAACAGTCATTGGAACTCAAAAAAATCATCAGTATATTCAACAAGTAAATACCACGCCGAAATGGAAGTGTGGCGAGGTATTGCGGAGGGACTCAATGCCGTAATAATAAATCCTTCAATAATTTTAGGCTCTGGTAATTGGAATACAGGTAGTTCCAAACTTTTCAGTACTATTTACAACGGGTTAAAATTTTATTCAACCGGCTCCAATGGTTTTGTTGACGTTGAAGATGTTGTAAAATCAATGGTACTACTAATGAACGGGGATATTTCAGGTGAGAGATATATTGTGAATTCAGAAAATATTAGCTATAAACAATTATTTACGTGGATGGCTAATTCGTTAGACGTAGAGGCTCCCAAATATAAAGCTGGAAATTTTTTAAGTGCAATTGTCTGGAGATTGCTCTGGGTTAAGGACTTTTTAACAGGAAAAAGATCAGCAATAACACGTGAAACAGCCATTACTGCTAATCAATTATACAGTTACTCAAACAACAAAATTAAACAGGAAATCGGCATCGAATTTAAATCTGTAGCCGATAGCATTGAAAGATATTCTAAGCTTTTTTTACTTGATAACAATAAATAATTTACATTTGCGTTTCTCAAAAAACATGTAGCCTATTGCGCACTCATACTCTTCATTTCTTAAAATTAATATTATGAGACGCATCTTATTTTTAGTTTTTACTGCACTTATTGGCTTAACAGCTTGTAACAAAAGCAACAACAAAACCACTCCAACTCCTCAAGAAACTGTACTGGATTATTTTCCTCTTACTGTTGGAAATTATTGGGTTTATGAGAGATACAGGTGTGATTCAACATGGACAAATTGTGAATCAATAGGTATTGACACAAGTTTTGTAACAATGGATACCA
>CAZGWS010000247.1:0-4461 GCA_964528805.1 uncultured Lentimicrobiaceae bacterium
ATACTTTACCGAGGTAATGGTAAGTCGTAAATTTAACGACTGGTTTTCATTTTCAGTAAGTGGAAATTTTACACATTATAATACTGTTTCTGCTGATTCTGATACCGCCGGAGTTAGAGGGATGAACCACGATAACATTGGAATAGGTTTTATGGGAAGATTCAAATTCTCACCTCAATCGTCGTTAGTTTTCCATTATTCAATTCCGTTAAACATAAAGTCGATGGATGAAAATACAACTGTAACTAACAGGACATTGCCAAATTTAGGCATTGGCTATAAGGTTGCTACAGCATCGCACGCATTTGAGGTATTTATAACTACCTCTAACGGAATTATTCCGCAGGAAACTCATATGATGAATACCAGCGATTGGACGAAAGGTGAAATACGAATCGGGTTTAATATAACCAGAATGTGGGGATTTTAATTATTTGAGAAATCTCCTTAACAATTATCAGGTTTAGTATTTGCCTGTGATGTTAAATAAAAGCCTCTGTAAAGTAAAAATTAGTTTTATTTTGCAGAGGCTTTTGGGTTTATCTGTTACTTTTGTAATTATAATGCTTGCGCATGAATTTCTAACCACACATTATTGTATTATTTTAGGTTGTTTACCCGTTCTTGCTTATGTTTATAAGATTATCTTTATCAAGTATTTTAATGTGATTACCCTCAAAAGTAATAATACTATCATTCTCAAAATCTTTAAGAACCCTGATGGCACTTTCTTTGTTGATAGTTGACAGGTCAGCAATATCCTGCCGCGATAAAAGCATTTCAAAAGAATCACTTTCGTAGATAACATTTGTGAGATAAAGCAGAACATCAGCAACTTTGCCTGTAGATCGCTTGTTTGTAAGACTTACAATCCTATCGTAATGGTCAATAATTTGTTTATTAAGAAGTTTCACCATCTCCATAGAGAAATCAATATTACTCTCCATAACTTCCCTAAAATCTTGCTGTTGCACAAAACAAACCGAAGTTTCTTCTAAGGCTACAATAGTGAAATGATGGACGTTATCAACTAAAAAGCCGGGGTCGCTAATTAACTGCCCTGACTTACCAATTCCGATAATAATATTTTTATTGGCTCTGTTGTCTTCCAAATAAATTTTGACCATCCCCTTTGTAATACAAATTATATGTGTTAACGGGCTTCCTGTTTTAAAAATGGTTTCTCCGGGTTTAAATATTACTTCTTGCCTTGTTTTATCAACAAACGATAGTTGCTCATCAGTCATATAGCAAAAAAGGTTATCCTTTAAGTAACAGTTAAAACAACTTTGTATTTTCTTAAAATCAACCATTTTGTGTATTTTATCAAATAAAGGTGGGCTACAAAAAGTGCTTATAAGAGTACAAATGTCGTTAATATTTCGATACCTTGTACCCAATTAGCTAATATTGCCGAAGTTAGTTACAAAATATATTAGTTTTACAAAAAAATAACTTACATGAGGGCATTAATTATTACCATTATTATGCTGTTTTACTGTTTAGTAAAAGCACAGAGTAATAATTCTTATGTTAGTTTACGAGGTGGCATTTCCATTCCTGTTGGTGATTATGGATCAACAAATCTTCGGGATGGATGTTTTACCCTGCCGGGATTTACTACCGGAATTGAGGGAGCATGGTATTTAAAACAACATTTTGGTATAGGTGCTCAATTTGGATTTACCCTTAACCCCGTTAATGTTAGTTCGTTGGGGTACGAAAAAGTTAAAAATGATGAATTCTTATTAGATTTAACTATCAGATCAGATCCATACCAAATAATTACCGCAGCAGTTGGTGGTTTATTACGATGGGATTTTGGCAAGCGAATATCGCTTCATGGCAAATTGCTTGGTGGCATTATGTGGACAAGAACACCATATCAACTGTATAAGCCAAAATATTATTTGGTTGAACCAAAATATTTTGAGATAACCTCTGCCCGCGATAAAAATTTAATGGGAGTTACAGGAGTAGGTATTCAATTTAGTATCTCCCCTTGTATCTCCTTTAGTATAGACGAAGAATATCAGTTTAGCACGATGGTATTTGGGTACAACTCCGCCACCGGTATCCGCTATGATCATCGTAACATAGCAACTGTTAGCACGTTATTTGGATTAGTTATTATATTATAACCCGAGGGTTGTGGTGAGCGTTAAGAAAAATACGCCCAATCAATTTACTAAAAAGTAATACCTTAAGATAATAATGGAATCTATCCGTTTTGGCTTATTTTCATAAGCATCTCTTTATCCAGTATCTTAAAATTATTGGTATTGTACTCAATTATACCGCCTTCTTTAAACTCTCTCAGAATCCTTATAACACTTTCCTTTGTCATTGCTGACATTTCTCCAATATCCTGACGAGTAAGCTTAGTTTCAAAATTCAAATTTTCATAAACATCATCAGCAAGATACAACAATGAGTTAGCAAGTTTACCGTGCATATGTTTATGAGTTATACAAGTAATTCTATTAAAATATTTGATTATTAGCTTATTCAAATCTTTAGCCAGCTCCATTGAAAAACGAGCATTATTTAACATAATATTCTTTATCTCATCCACATCAACAAAACATGCTGACGAATCCTCAATAGCTGTAACTGTTAAATAATGACGATAATCAACTAAAAAACCGGGACCTCTTATCATTGTAACAGGTTTAATAATACTCAATAAAATTCGTTTACTACCAGATTCTTCAAGATGTACTTTTACCATCCCTGAGTTTAGGCAAATTAAATGGGTTAGTGGTCCTCCGCTCTTAAAGATGGTCTCGCCGGCATGAAATAAAACTTGCTTTCGTTTGTCATTTACTCTTGCAAGTTGCTCATCGGTAAGGTAACTAAGAAGACTACTCCTAATCGCATATGCACTACATCTGTCTGATTCTGTTAACCTTGCCATGATTCAACTTTAATATAAAAGCGTTTCTACATTTCAATTACTGGCAAATATCATTAAAATTTGTGATATATATCAATTAAATTTCAATAATTATCAATTTATCCATGTAAAAGTGTCATTAACATTCTTTAACAATTGGTTAGTATTTTCTATAACATTGCATAAGATTCATTTTTAACAATAAACAGAATACTATCATGAAAAAAAGAACAAATTTTTATCTTATCTTTTCAATGCTTGTGGCAACTATGTTTTTTATGGCAAGTTGTACTAAAGAAGGTCCGGCGGGAAAAGACGGAGCCCCCGGAGCTAACGGCACGAATGGAACAAATGGAACAGATGGTACTACAACTTGCGTTGAGTGTCATAGTAATAATCAGGAGTTATTCTCAAGAGAAAACCAATGGGCACACTCAATACACGCCACCGGAGGCAACTACGAGAGAAATGAGGGTGAATGCGCTACTTGTCACACAAGTCAGGGATTCTTAGGTAATCTTGACGGCTCATACGACTGGCAAGCTGCCGGTGCTATGATTTCCAACCCAAACCCACCAAATTGTTACACATGTCATCAAATTCACAAAACCTATACTCCTGCTGACTTAGATTTTACAGTTACAGGACCTGTAGCTTTAAGAAATACCGGTGGTCAGACCTTTGATTTCGGTAAAGGAAGTTTATGCGCAAGCTGCCACCAGGGTCGCACACTGGATCCATTCCCAACCGTAGGAGGACCTGATATAAACGTTACTTCGGCATACTGGGGAATACATCATGGTCCGCAATCCAACATGTTAGTTGGTCAAGGTTTATTTGAAGTAGGCACAGGTTATACCGGACCACATTATCACTATTCGTCAAATACCAACACATGTGTAACATGCCACATGGCTGAAGCTTTTGGATCACAAGCCGGGGGACACACATGGAATATGACATACGAATATCATGGACATGAAGCATTAAATGTTGCCGGTTGCTTATCTTGCCACCCTGATGAATCTGCATTAGTTGACAAATTTGACGCATTAGAAACAGAAGTTACCGGGTTACTTGCAGATTTAAAAGTTAAGCTTGACGCAAACGGAATTACTGCTGATGGGAGCGACAGCCCAATTCCGGGTACATATTCAGCTGTTGTTGCCGGTACTTTCTTGAATTATAGTGCCATTATGCAAGACAGAAGTCATGGTGCACACAACCCAACTTATATTAAAAAGCTATTACAAAATTCAATTGCAGCATTACAATAAATTTTAACCAAACCAATATAAAAGGCTTCAATAGTAATGGAGCCTTTTTTGTTAACCAACAATATAAATGATGTCTATTATGAAAAATATTTTTGTAAATTGCCTTATTTTAATTGGGATTATTGCTTTTGCAGTATCGTGTCAGTATAAGTTTACTGTTGAACCTGTTATTCCTCCAATTCCACCAGGAGATACTATTAGCTTCTCCCTACAAATTGTCCCGATGTGGGCTGATGCGGGTTGTGCTGATTGTCATAAATCAGGTGGTCAGTTACCATATTTAACCGC
>CAZGWS010000248.1:0-4453 GCA_964528805.1 uncultured Lentimicrobiaceae bacterium
GAAACATATGGCGTAACAGAAAAAGGACATTAATAACTGTGAGTTCTGTTACTTTAGCCGTTGTACTTGCCGTTTTTATGCGTTCGTTTCAGGAGGGAACGTATGCAAAGATGATTGAAAATGCCGTTGGGCATTTTACCGGTTACGTTCAGGTTCATCAAAAAGATTATTGGGATGACAAAACCATCGATAACGGCATGCTTATAAATGATTCTTTAATTAACAAAATCCTTGCAGTAAAAGATATTGCAGGTGTAAATCTGCGGTTAGAGGGTTTCTCGTTGGCATCATACCTTAATAACACTAAGGGCACGCTTATTATGGGCATAAATCCTGAGAAAGAAGGAGATATACTAAACCTAAAACCCAAAATGATTGCAGGTAATTACTTAACAAAAAATGAAAAATCAATAATTATTGGCTCTAAACTATCTGATTATCTAAAGATTACAGTTGGCGATACGCTAGTGCTTTTAGGGCAAGGTCATTGGGGACAGTCAGCAATTGGAGCCTTTAAGGTGAGTGGTATAGTTAAAATGCCGGCTCCTGATATTGATAAGCAAATTGTATTTATGCCACTACTGCTGGCACAAGAATATTTTTCATTTCCAGATGGGATAACTTCAATAATTGTAAAATTTAATGATGCCGACCAAACCCGTGAAATAACAAATGCCATAAACAAAAAAATAAATACTTCAAAATATACTGCTATAGCCTGGCAAAAAATGTCGCCCGAAATGCTGCAACAAATTCAAGGCGATAAAGCAGGGGGCATCTTTATGATTGCCATACTTTATATGATTATTGCTTTTGGCGTTTTTGGTACTGTACTTATGATGACTGAAGAGCGAAAAAAAGAATTTGCAGTAATGATCGCCATTGGTACTCAGAAAACAAAATTAATGCTAATTTCATTTTATGAAACCTTACTGATGAACTCAATAGCAATAATAATAGGTATTATAATTACTATCCCATTGGTAGTATATTTTAATATAAATCCGGTAGAAATGACTGGTGAAGCTGCAAAATCAATTGAAAAATTAGGCATTGAGCCAATTCTTCCAACTACAATAAGGTTAAGTATTTTCGTAAACAATATATTGGTGATACTGCTAATTACGAGCGTGTCATTAATATATCCGCTAATATCAATACTAAAAATGAAGGTTATTAAATCACTAAGAAGATAAATGATAATTATGTTAAACTTCACAAACTTTTAAACTTCATAAACTCTATGAACTTCACAACAATAACAATAGCCTGGAGAAACATATGGAGAAACAAGCTTCGTAGTTCGATAGTTATAATGGCTGTAACAATTGGATTATTTGGTGGTTTGGCTGCATCAGGTTTAATGAAAGGGATGGTTTTTGACTTGCTTAGAAACACCATAGAAACTCAGACTTCCGATATTCAAATCCACAATAAAAATTTTATTGCAAATAACGAAGTCGAGTTTCTTATTGCCAACACGTCATCAGTAATTGCACAAATAGTAAGTAATAAATCGGTTAAAGCTGTTTGTCAGCGTACAAAGTCATTTGGCATGGCTTCTACCGCAACAACCGGTGTGGGCGTTATGATAATTGGCATACAACCCGAAAAAGAAAAACAGGTAACAAAAATATATACAAAAATAGGGCCCGGTGATGGCTCATATTTTACATCTGAAAAGAAAAACAGAGTTATTATCAGTAAAAAACTGGCAAAAAAATTGAATGCAAAATTAAAATCTAAAATAATACTTACTTTTCAGGATTATGATGGAAATTTAACGGGAGCAAGTTTTAAAGTTGAGGGTATCTATAAAACTCAAAACACCATGTTCGACAATCAAAATATTTTTGTAAGAAAAATGGATATCGATAGATTACTTAATATGCCTGAAAATACATCGCATGAAATTGCAATCTTGTTAAACGATTATCAACAAACACCAATAACAGTTACTGCCATCAAAAAACAAATACCAAATTTTTTAGTGCAGGGGTGGTACGACATCGATCCTTACTTAAAGCTTACATCTTCATTGACATCATACATGCTGTTTATTTTTATGTCGATAATTATGCTGGCACTTGGTTTTGCAATTGTTAACACAATGCTGATGGTAATATTAGAGCGTACTAAAGAATTGGGAATGATAATGGCAATTGGCATGAACAGGTATAAAGTATTTAAGATGATAATGTACGAAACTACTATGCTTGCCATTGTTGGAGGTATTGTTGGAATAGCTATTTCAATGCTGTTTACATGGTATTTTGGGAAAGTTGGAATAGATATCTCATCAGTTGGTCAAGGATTTGAATCGCTAGGCTATAGCTCGGTGATGCATCCTGTACTTGAGTTTTTTGATTACATTGATGTAATAGTAATGGTGATGATAACCGGAATTATTGCTTCTATTTTTCCAACAATAAGAGCCCTTAAAATGAAACCTGCCGATGCTGTTAGAGAGTAGATAGTAAGAACTTAATATTGAGATAGTAAAATTATAAATAAAAAAAATATTGCCTAAACTACTGAATATGAAAACAGTAATAGAAACAAAAAATTTGCACAAAACATATACCGAAACAGAGGTAGAAGTGAAAGCCGTTAATGGTATTAGTTTAAAATTTACAGAAGGTGAATTTGCTGCTATCGTTGGACCATCAGGTTGTGGGAAAACCACCTTGTTAAATCTGTTGGGAGGCTTAGATGTGCCAACATCAGGCTCTGTAGTTATTGATAATACAGATATCAGCACACTATCATCACGTAAATTGATTGATTTCAGGCTCAATAATATTGGCTTTGTTTTTCAGGCATACAACCTAATACCGGTACTTACTGCAAAAGAAAATGCTGAATTTATTATGAATTTACAGAATAAACCAAAAGCAGAAAGAGAAGTTCGTATTGCTGAACTTTTTAAAGCTATTGGTATTGAAGGCAAAGAAAATATACGCCCAAGCAGATTGTCGGGGGGACAGCAACAGCGTGTTGCAGTAGCAAGAGCACTTGCATCAAAACCTAAATTTATATTAGCTGATGAGCCAACTGCAAATCTTGACAGTACGGCAACTGCCGAACTGCTCGACATAATGCGCAAACTAAACGAAGAGGAGCATATTACTTTTATCTTTGCCACTCACGACCAACGTGTTATCGACCGTGCTAAAAGAGTTGTTTACATTGATGACGGTAAAGTTGTAAAAGACGAAAGCTGAAACAAAATTAATAATAACAGGAGCGTTTAATAATTGTTAAGTGGTATGATAAAGAAATTTATTACAATAATACTTGTTGCAATCAGTTGTAATATATTTGCCCAAGGTGATACGCATAAACAGCACAACTGGACATTAAACGGCTATGTAAAATATATGCAAACAATCTCTTTTCAGCAAATTGATAAAGAATGGACTACTGACAATGTTATTCATAACCGATTTAATTTTAATTGGAATATTAACAACAACCTTACTTTTAACGCACAAATGCGAAATCGTATATTTTATGGCGAAACTGTTACAACCTTTCCAAAATACCCTGATATTGTAAACCAAGACAATGGAGTTCTTAATCTATCGATGATAGTTTTTGAAGGGAAATCGGTTTTTATGCAATCTACTTTTGACAGATTTTACCTTGATTATAATATTAAAAATGTACAAATTACAATTGGCAGGCAAAGGATAAATTGGGGTCAAACTTTTGTATGGAATCCAAATGATCTATTCAATTCGTATAACTTTTTTGATTTCGACTACGAAGAAAAACCGGGCAGTGATGCTATTAGGCTACAGTACTATCCTTCGTACTCATCAAAACTTGATTTGGTTGTTAAAATTGATCATAACAATAAGATAACTGCTGCTGCTCTTTATCGTTTCAATAAATGGAGCTATGACATACAGGTGTTAGGTGGTTACTATAACGAAACCGATTATGTTGTTGGTGCCGGCTTTTCAGGAAGCTTATTAAAGGGAGGTTTTAGGGGTGAAGTAAGTTATTTTTATCCTAAGGATAATTTTAGTGATACCACAGGAACAATTGTGCTTTCGTTGGGTTATGACTATACATTTAGAAATTCACTAATGTTGCAATTTGAAGGGCTGTATAATGGTTATGGTAAAAATTCGAGTAGCTTTAATTTAGTCGATTTTTATTTTATGCAGCTTTCGCCACAAAATTTATCATTAACTAAATTCTCAGTTCTAGGACAAATATCTTATCCTGTCACACCATTATTTGTGGGTACATTTTCGGCAATGTATAGCCCAAACGATAAATCGCTGTATCTCGGTCCTTCGGTAACCTACTCATTAAAAGAAAACCTCGAATTATCAATCTACACTCAATATTTTACCAGTAATACGCCTGTTGAGCAAGGAGGTAAAGGGGTGTTTTTATACTGGAGAATAAAATGGAGCTTTTAGGCTTAACGGTTTAGCCT
>CAZGWS010000249.1:0-4445 GCA_964528805.1 uncultured Lentimicrobiaceae bacterium
GTCGTCCTTGACATTTAATTGCCTTATTCATGACAGACATATTGTCATAAACTTAACAGTTAGTTCAGCAAATAGTTCAGGCCATAGGAAAATGACCTAAACAGTTACGATATTTCTAAAGAGAAAGAGAAAGAGAAAGAGAAAGAGAAAGAGAAAGAGAAAGAACTGCTAATGAAGAGATTATCTGTCCGACAAAAGCTGCTATCGGGTGGCGCTTGGGTTAGTGTAGGGCAATTATGTACCATGATTTTCGGATTTATCATGAGCATGGTCCTTGCACGGCTTTTGTCGTCAAGAGACATGGGCACTTATTTTCTGGTTATCAGCTTTATTGCTATTATCAAGAGCGTTTTTTCTCTCGGGTTACCGGTTACGATTGTTCGTCGCATTGCGCAATATGCTGGGACAGGTCAATTTGTTTTGGTTAAAAAAATTATGGTGCTTTGTCTATCGATCACTTTTGGACTTGGGGCGCTATCTTATATTTTTGTGGTGTTTCTGGGTGGTTGGCTCGCAGAGCATCTATTTGGTACGTTGGCATTGGCAGCCCTGATGCCGCAAATTGGGTTTCTTGCGTTTGTTGCTTTACTCAGGGGGATTGTGTCCGAAATTTTCCGCGGATTTCATGAGTTGCGGTTTGCAGTATTGTTTGGCGGGTTGCTTACCTCTTTTTTAACTGCAGCAGCACTAACTTTATTGTGGATATTTCAAGGTAGCAGCAACATTTCACAAGTCATGCAAGTAACGATGACTAGTGCAAGTTTGGTGTTGATCATCGCTATAGTGTTCTTCATTAAAAAACTTCGGGCAATAGAGTATAATCAGACGGAGAATGCATCTATATCTAATGCGTTTAAAGAGTTACTCTCTGTTTCATGGGCAATGTGGTTGATTGGTATTCTCCTGCTTATATTGTCGAATGCCGATTTATGGATTGTCAGTATATTTGGAAGCGAGAATGATGTTGCTCTTTATGGGCTAGCTGCACGTTTGACGGTAATTATGACAGTATTTCACAGCATAAGTATTGCCGTTATTCAACCAATTATTTCAGAGTTACACGCTAAAGGCAATATGGCTAAGCTTGAAAAAGTATTAAGGTCGGTAACGACACTTACATTTGTTGCCGCTTTGTTTATAACTGTGATTATCATTTTTACAGCCAGTAATTTTCTGTCAATTGTTTATGGGCAATATTATATACACGCTGGACATGTTCTTATTATTTTGGCTGTTGGTCGTCTTATCGGAATGTTTTTTGGTCCGATCGGGATGATTCAAATGATGACAGGATTGCAGTCGTATTTCCTTTTTATATCTATTGGGACAGGTTTGGTTTCAGTTATTGCGGCCGTATCTTTAATGCCGGTTTATGGCATAGTCGGTGTAGCCTACGCTTGGCTTATTGGAGGGTTTATACATAGCGCTGTAAATGGATGGTTAATATGGAAGAAATTGCATATTAAAAGCTATGTATCATTAAAGATTATGTGTGAATTATTTACCAAGCGAGGGCTTCTATACGAGGTGTATTTAATGCGAGGACGATGTTGTCATGATAGTTAAACCTGACTCAAGTTTTTGACTTGACTTATTCCGTTGGGATGTACAGGATAAAATAAAAAAAATAGTGCATAGTTATTCACTGCAACGACCAAATCTATCAATGTTTGCAATGATTTTGACAATCATTTTTTTGATTATTAATACTCTATAATATTTTTGGTGGGATAACAGTATCTGACATAAGGCAGATACTTGAGATGTGATTAAAGCAGGGCAAAGTAAAGGGCGTTGAAAAGTGTTTTGACAAAAATGATGACCAGGCTGTAGTGAACTAATTTTGTTACAAAATATTAAAACGACCTTTTTAATATTTTAGCAAAACAGCCTCGTCTTCACCTTCAAAACGCATATTAACCCTTTGTAATCGTTGTTAAAGTCAATGTTGGCATGGTGACAGCACATGGATTGTTGCTTTAACCTGCTAATATAACAGCAGAAAGAGTCAATTGCTTCAACACCCTTAAGTACTCTGAAAAAAATAAAAATCAACTTTGTCATGCAAGCAAAAATAAAAATTTATAAACTGAAGAGTTCAATGTGATTAAAATAATCAAATTATTATATGGTACAAGCCGAAGTGGTATAAAACACTTAATATATAAAGATACATTGCCCCAAAACCCCATGCATGATGATATTTATATCGTCGAGTTCCCTAAAAGTGGCATAACATGGTTAAGCTTTGTGTTGGGTAGCGTAGAATTGAAAATATGCAATATTAGTGAATTGTTAACTTATTACAATCATCATAGGTATATTATTGACATTCACCAAGTTCGTAATTCTAGCATTCACAGGTTTTTAAATCGTACTTTTATAAAATCCCACAGCGTATTTAATCCTTATTATTATTTTGTGATCTATTTAATCAGAAACCCTTTTGATGTGATGGTAAGCTATTATAACTTTATGCTTTCTTTTGGGTACCAAGATACCTTCGACAAATTTGTTCGTGATAAAAAATATGGGATTTGCAAGTGGAAGGCACATGTTAACAGCTGGATCCATAAAAAAACTGATGTTCAAAGGATACATTTGATAAAATATGAGGAATTAATAACCGATGCTGAATCAGCAATTACCAAATTATACAATAATCTTGGAGTTGAAATAGATAGGCAACTGATAAATGAATCGTTAAAAGAACATAGTGTGGAAAAAATGGCAAGCAGTGAGAATTTTTACAGGCAACACAACCCAAATTATAACATGACATGTGTTGGCAAAAAAAATAAGATCAAAAAAGAAGACCTATTAACAGAAGATATAACACAATATATTTATTCTAAGGCTAAAAATGAATTAAATACATTTTATCCAGATATTGTCGCCAATATGAAATAATTACCCCATAAAAGGGCGTTGAAAAGTGTTTTGACAAAAATGATGACTAGGCTGTAGTGAACTAATTTTGTTACAAAAAATTAAACCGACCTCTTTAAGATTTTAGCAAAACTGCCTCGGCTTCACTTTCAAAACGCATAAGCGTATCCGCATAATTATCTATAAAAAAACTTAGTTGAGAACAAGGTGTATGGGGCTTGACTATAAGCCCAAAATATGAATTGTGAAAGTTACAATATTTATGCGGAAACGCTTATTAACCCTTTGTAATCGTTATTAAAGTCAATATTGGCATGGCGATAACATATGGATTATTGCTTTAACCTGCTAATATTACAGCAGAAAGAGCCAATTGCTTCAACACCCTTCATAAGACAAAAAACAGTGATTAAAGGATCAACTATGCGTTTTTGTTGAATAGGACATATCCTATGACATCACCTAAAGTAAGTATCCTGATCCCTGTTTACAATCGACAGCAATTTATAGGCGAATGCATTCAATCAGCCCTTGATCAAACATTTTCCGATTTTGAGGTTGTTGTTGTAGATAACGCCAGTACAGATAAAACCTGGGATATCTGTCAGTCGTATGCTTTGAAAGATAAACGTGTTAAAATATTTGAAAACAAGCAAAATATCGGCCCTGTTTTAAACTGGCAGCGATGCTTCAATGAAGCAAAAGGTATTTATGGTAAAATATTGTTCAGTGATGATCTGATGTCCCCTAGCTACCTTGAAAAAACGGTATCTTTTCTTAAGGACAATCAAGTAGCCTTTGTTTTTTCTTCTGTCGAAATTGGTTCTAGCCCGGGAAGAGGAAAAAACGTATATCACTGGCAGCATAAATCCGGACAATATCCGAGTGAAATGTTTGTTGAGGCATCATTGTTTTCGGGAGATGTTCCTGTCTCTCCCGGTGCGGCACTGTTTCGCATGTGTGATTTAAGAGAAAACTTGAAATTGGAAATACCAACCTCTCCCGTGAATGATTTTCTAGAGCATGGTGCTGGTATTGATTTGCTCTTGTACTTATTAGCCGCATCAAAGTACCCAATGGTTGGCTATATTGTTGAACCTGTTTCTTTTTTTAGGCACCATGGGGGATCTATCACTATTAGTTCAAGTGGTGGGACTCTTTCGGCAAGATACCGTGATGCTAAATTATGGTTTGCGGCACAATGTGTAAAATATGATTTTGGTTGGTTACAAAATAAATCATTATTCAAAACATTTATTACTTGTGAATGGTTGAGGGAATGTTATATAGAGAAAAGAATTATTATTCTGGTACGATATTTGTCTAAATTTAATGTTTCTACAGAAAATGTAAAATTGAACAACATCTGTAGTGCTATACTGTATATTTTTGAAAGGATATTGCGACGCGGGTGCCGAATAGCGGTAAGACTAATAAAATTAAGGAGTAAATAAATGGCTGAGAATCAGATTATTACATTAGAAGATTTAAAAGAATTTTTGTAACTATTTAGCTAAGGCGGATAAGCTGCCCTAAACTATGAACTGTAACTGTTT
>CAZGWS010000250.1:0-4428 GCA_964528805.1 uncultured Lentimicrobiaceae bacterium
TTACTCATAATTTCATAAAATAAATAATTAAAAAAGATGTCGTATAATTGATACCACAAAGGTAATAACTTATGCGAAAAGCCTGTTACTTATAAAATATTAGAACTCCACTCCGGGGTATATTTCATATCCAAGGCAGACAGGTGCAATGCCATAACAATAAACATTACTCAATCAAATCAACTTCCAATAGTCCTTGTACGTTCCAATAATCAATTGCCAAAAGTTACAAAATAGAGACCTTCTTTATTATGAAATTTATACTTCTTTGACATAACACAAAAAATCTAAGATCCATCTTTGCGTCAGTCTTGTAATATATGAAGATTGTGTGGAGGCACAGTATTAAAAGATTGTCTGCAAAAACAATTAATGCCCTGTACCACCAATTACTTTGAATTGATCGCCGGTTTCTTTAACTATTTTTTTATAAGTATCTTCTCCGTATCCGGGTTGTGAAACCTTTGGGGCATAATAAATATAGCCTTTGGGTTTTTCCTGTTTGGTTTTAATATTGCCATCCATGTATTTAACAAATAACTGTTGGTATAAGTTTTTCCAAGTACTAAAAACATTGGAGGCAACTGAGTTTGAATAATTTGTTAGGTATTCAATTGCAGCATCTTTATCGGTATTAAACAAAGTTTGTGCGCCGGCATCAACAGCGGGGGTAGTGGCAATAAATTCTGTTTCAAGTTGGTTTTGAACTTTGGCGATTTCAGGGTGTATATCACGGTAACGTGTATAAGCAAAATTTTCAACCTGATTAAAGATCCAAAATCCTGAAGTTTCAGAGAATTCCATCATTGAGCCGTTACCAACTGCAAAGTTGTAAGGTATTTTTGTAATACTTGTGTACATTGGCATGTAAACAGTTCCTGAAGCATCATCAACACCCCACCAGATAATGCCACCTATGCCGGTTGGCAGCCATCCTCGTGATTGAGCTATAAAAGAAAATCCTGTTTGCTGAGTTGCTGTGGTACGTTCGTTGCAATATTCAACACCGTCAACTTTCCATGTAAGTGGACGCCAGCGATAAGGCATATTAAACGGACCGGCTCCGACATCTTTGCTCATATCTAACTCAGTATTTTCCAAGTGGTTACGCATAAAACCCATCATGTCATGAACACTTATTTTATGATCGGGTTTAATCCAAAGAGGCATACGATTAGTAGCATAATGGTTAGGATTAGGAGTACCATTGCTAAATTTTGTGTTATGATCAATATTTCCTTTTACATAATCCCAATACTTATCCATACCGGAAGCTACCGAGTTAAACATTGTCCAGACTCTAACTTCGCAAAAACGTGTTCCTCCAAAATCAACAGGAGCATATGTATCTGAGAAAGAGAAATTTTTATCATCACCCACATAATATCCTTTTTTGCGTGCAAACGAGATTACATCATCAGCATAAACACAATTAATATTTTTGTCAAAGATTTTATCAATATTTTTTGAGCTAATGGCAGTTTTACTATTTCCTTCTTGTGGAAATGTTGTAATACGAGCTTGGTTTGCATGACCGCAAACATAACCGTCAGGAATTAGACGGGCTACCCAAACGGCACCTTTTTCTCCTTTTCCCTTGCCAATAAGTTCAAATATCCATGCTTCATCTTTATCGGCAACCGAAAACGATTCGCCTTCGCTATAGTAACCATACTCTGCCATTAATGTTGTAATAATTTTAATTGCATCACGTGCAGATGTGGCACGCTGTAACCCAATGTATATTAGACTTCCGTAGTCCATAATTGCACCAGGCTGATGCTGAAGTTCAGCTCTTCCACCGTATGTAGTTTCGCCTATCGACACTTGATTTTCATTCATATTTCCAACAACATTATAAGTTTGTAATGCTTGTTTTATTGTTCCAAGTGGTTTCCCTGTATCCCACTCGTAAACATCAAGCATTGTCCCAACAGGGTATGTTGCAGCAGGCCAGTGGTATAGTTCGCCATATAGAACGTGCGAGTCGGCAGCATAAGAAATCATTGTTGAACCATCGGTTGATGCTCCTTTTGTAATAAGGTAATTTGTACATGCTATTGTACTATTTGCAAGCAGAAATGTTATGACCACTATCAAGCCTGTAACTTTTAAATCTTTATAATTCATACTTTATGTTATTTGTAATAATAAAAAATTGTGTACAAATTTAATAGAATTGTTTGATTAACTTGATTTATTTCGATAACGCTAATAAAAATTATAAATTTTGTAGTGCTTCTTGTAGAATTTCATCATGATCAAAAGCAAGTTGTGGTAAATTTTCTGTGTTAAACCAAGCTACATTCTTTGCATCGTCGCCGGCAGTAATTTTGGTATTGCGAAATGCTTTACCAATAAAAACTACCGATATAGTTCGTCCTCGCGGGTCGCGATTAACAGCACTATATGCCTTAAATTGTTTTAGTTTTACATTATTAACACCGGTTTCTTCAGCAAGCTCACGAGCGGCTGCCTGCTCAAGGGTTTCATCAAAGTCAACAAAGCCTCCGGGAAATGCCCATTCATCTTTAAAAGGTGGGTTAAGTCGCTGTATTAGTAACACTTCTGTTTTTGAACTATTAGTTTGTGTAATTATTATATCAACAGTTAATGCCGGGCGCGGATACTTATATGAGTAGTTTGTCATTATACAAATTATTGAATTACGGGTACTGATTTAAATATAATAAGTAGAAATAATTTATTACCCCATTAGTTTTTTAATGGAATTATGATGTGCTTTAACAATACCTTGTTCAGTAATAATGCCTGTTATATATTTTGCAGGTGTTACGTCAAAGGCAAGGTTTAGAGCTGTTGAGCCCGGTGAGCAAACCAGAATTTGCACATTATTATTATTTGCATCAACACCTGATTGAAATAATACTTCATCCTGACTTCGCTCTTCGATGGGGATGCTCTTGCCGGTGGCACAGTTTGTATCAATTGTAGATGTAGGAGCGGCAACGTAAAACGGAATATTGAACTCATTAGCAAGAATAGCTCTGCCAAGAGTACCAATTTTATTTGCTGTATCGCCATTAGCAGCAATACGATCGGCACCAACAATAACCATGTCAATTTTACCTTGTGCCATAAGCGATGCGGCGGCGTTATCAGGAATAATTACGTGTGGAACATCATTATTAAACAACTCCCATGCAGTAAGTTTTGCCCCTTGATTTCGTGGTCTGGTTTCGTCAACATAAACGAAAATATCTTTACCTTGTTTTTTAGCCAAATATATTGGAGATAAGGCGGTTCCATAATCAACAAAAGCCAACCACCCTGCATTACAGTGTGTTAATATATTTGCCTTTCTTTTAATAAGGGCGTTACCGAATTCGCCTATTTTTTTTGAATCTTCCGCATCTTGTATAGCAATTTTTTTAGCTTCCGCCATTGCATTTTCGGCAGATATTAATCCTGCTTTATACACCCTGTCAACGGCATAGTATAGATTTCTTGCCGTAGGTCGTGTGCTTTCAATATCTTGCCGTGCTTCGCGGATATTTACTTTTGTTTCTTTTACATTAAACTGCATAAACGCTTGAGCCATTGCATATCCGGCTGCTGCACCAATTGCTCCTGCACCACGTATTGTCATATCGGTAATTGCCATGCATGTATCCCAATATGTTGGACATTTGTGAATTTGAAACGTAAACGGCAATAAATTCTGCTGAATCATAAATACTGTTGTGTCTTCAACCCAAACGGTTTTATATAGTTTATCATTTACAAGCATAGCAAATAAACAAGTTATTTAAAAGATAATGTTTTTAAGGCTGTCCAAATCATCAGCCCTGTACCAATTTCAATGCTGTCTTCATCAACATTAAAGGTTGGTGTATGTAAGTTTGAAGTAATTCCTTTTTCTTTGTTTGCGGTCCCCAATCGGTAAAAGCAGCCCGGAATTAATTGTGTATATCTCGCAAAATCTTCAACGGTCATACGTATATCTAAATCAACCACATTATCTTTACCTACATAATCAGCAGCAGCATTTTTAACAATATCGGTGGCAGCAATATTATTTTGAAGTACCGGATAGCCAGCAACTATAACTACCTCACAATTAGTGCTGTAGGCAGATGCGGTATTTTGTGCAATAGTGCTGATAAGATGATGTGCTTTTTTTCTCCACTCTTTGTTAAAAGTCCTAAAAGTTCCTTTAATAATTACTTCCGAGGGTATAATGTTGTAGGCTCCATCGCAGACAATTTTTCCGAACGACAGAACAGAGGGAACATTTGGTGGAGCATGGCGTGAAACAATTTGCTGCATAGCAACTATTATACTTGAGGCAGCGAGTACTGTATCATCAAAATTACCGGGGATGGCTGCGTGTCCGCCTCTACCGGTTATTTTAAGATTTATTTCATCGGATGAGGCCATGTAAATACCTGATCTTATGCCAATTTT
>CAZGWS010000251.1:0-2642 GCA_964528805.1 uncultured Lentimicrobiaceae bacterium
TTCTCGTTTTTGAATCAGTCAACTACAATTCGTAAACTCCCTGAATTCAAAAACTCCGAAAGCCTTGTCTTTAACGCTTTCTTATCAAAGCCTTGAAAATGATGAATTTTCTTGCAGACAATAGTTTACATTAGTGCTAACTATAAGCTGATGCAAGAAGTCTAAATCTTACGAAGAAGTAAAAGTGTACTAAGCGAAAGTAAGGCTATTTTCAGAAAAAGATGCGACTATCTTGTAACCACATTTGGAACACGTAGTGCTTTTAGGGGAATTTTTATTGCCACATGCCGGACAGGTACGAAACATGGTATAACGGTATGTTTTTATGATATCGCTAGCTTTTAGAACAATTATTAACCCAACAATAGGTGTCGCAAATATGCTAACAAGAAGACTTGCTTCAAAGCTAATTCTTTTTTGTAGCGAAATAAAAGCAACTATCAATGCCAATGTTAAATATGTGATAATATAAATCATAATAAATATTGATGGCTTTGTAAGTGCAAATCATGTGCCAATATTTATAAATATCAGAGGAATAGATAGTTAAAGAATTTGTTGATTATTTTATTTTGTCTTTCATCCGATTTCGTATAGCGAAAACGTAAATTTTTACCGATAAATATTGATTTCTATTGTTTAATCCTAATAGTTTATGTGTTTATTTTGATACATATATATGGCATTGATACCTGATGATGCAGCAATGTAATTCAAAGGTTTAGTAACCTAACAATAATTAGCTGCCGAAGCAGATGTAATAAGATAATCCTGTTTTTTATGAGTTAATTAGGTTTAATTGATAGCTTATATAAACCAACTATTTAGTACCTTTGCCAGCTTATGAAAATTAATTCCTCTGTACGTAATTCCTTGTTTGTTTTTGCGATATTAATATTTATGATGTCGTGTAATAATAATCCCGACAAAGTAATTGATACTGTGGATATGCCGGCAATTGAAATAGGTTCTAACATATTTCGCAATCCCGATAGTGCCATTATAAGAAAAAAAGCTACCGAACTTGATAAAAAGTTTAAGCGATTAGTTAGGCTAACAGGCTTTAACGGTACTGTACTTTATGCAGAGAAGGGAAAGATAATACTACAAAAAGCCTATGGATATCAGAATGTTAGGCGCAGGAAAGTTCCACTGACTGTATCAGATGCGTTTCAACTTGCCTCTGTATCAAAAATGTTTACGGCTATGTCGATAATGATACTAAAAAATGACGGTAAAGTTGTTTATGATGACGACATCAGGACATATTTACCTAATTTCCCATATGAGGGTGTTACCATTAGGGAACTTATGACTCACCGTAGCGGACTGCCAAGATACATGAGCCTGGCACTTAAAGAGTGGAAAAACAAAAAAATACCCATGGATAATGATGAGATGCTTGACTTATTTGTTGAGCATGTTCCAAAGATGTATTTTTCTCCAAATTCAGGATTTCATTATTGTAATACTAATTATGCTATGCTCGCCAATATTGTTGAAGCCGTTTCGGGGATGCATTTTGAAGATTTTGTTAAAACAAGGATTTTTGAACCCCTCAAAATGAAAAAC
Source organism: uncultured Lentimicrobiaceae bacterium (assembly GCA_964528805.1). Classification (GTDB taxonomy): domain Bacteria; phylum Bacteroidota; class Bacteroidia; order Bacteroidales; family F082. The sequence goes on from CAZGWS010000251.1 coordinate 1,573, forward strand.
TCTTTTGTTTATAACATGCGTAAAGATAGTGTGGTTCCACTTTATATCGACGAAGGTGTCCCGGGTTATTACCGTAGGGGCTGGCATTGGCGAAAAATGACAAACGAGTATTTAAACGGCGTTGTGGGCGACAAAAATATTTATACATCTGTTGGCGACTTATACAAATACGATCGCGCACTTGATAATTTTACCCTGTTACCCGATTCGGTTATACGCGAGGCTTTTAAGGGAGGTAGCCCCAGCTATTGGAAACGAAAAAATAACTATGGATTTGGTTGGCGCATCAAGGAAAATATGGATAGTACTGTCTTTCATTTTGGTTGGTGGAAAGGATTCCGTACTTTTTATATCCGCGACATGAAACATCAAAAAACACTAATTGTGCTTACAAATAAAGATAAAGGTCCAGGGTCAGCTAATTTTTGGAATATAATTAAGGCCGACACCTTGCCTTTTGGCAGATACTGTGAAATTAAGTAACCTGCACTTCTTTGTTGATAGCAGATTTTACAATTCCAGATTTTTGATAATTATTAGGCTTAATAATTAAGATTAAGGATTGGCGTAAAACTAATCCAATAAAAATTTCATTTCACGACGCAATATTTTTAGTGTATATTTGCCCTTTTAGGATAGATAATCTATAGAGATTTATTCTTAATAATTATGATTTTTAAAAACAAAACAGTTTGGATAATTGGTGCTTCATCTGGTATTGGTAAAGCTCTTGCAGTTGATGCCGCCAAACTTCTATCTAATCTTGTTATTTCATCTCGTAATATAGACGAACTTGAAAAAGTAAAGGCTGTTTGTTTGAATTACACACAAAACTGTGTTATACTACCTTTGGATTTAGAGAAAAACAATGATTATAATTCATTAGCAGAGGAAGTTAACGAAAATTTTGGCAGTATTGACTATTTAATTATTAGCGGAGGTGTAAGTCAAAGATCTCTTGCTTGCGAAACCCCAATTGCCATTGATCGTAAATTGATGGAGATTAATTATTTTGGAAATATTAGCATTACTAAATCAGTATTGCCGTATATGATTAAGCAAAAATCAGG
>CAZGWS010000251.1:2742-4376 GCA_964528805.1 uncultured Lentimicrobiaceae bacterium
GAAATATTAGCATTACTAAATCAGTATTGCCGTATATGATTAAGCAAAAATCAGGTCATATAGTTGTGGTGAGTTCTATTGTTGGAAAATTTGGATTTCCATTGCGTTCGGCGTATTCGGCATCAAAACACGCACTTCACGGATACTATGAAACCTTAAGGGCTGAACAAAAAATCAATAATATTGATATTACAATGGCTATCCCCGGCAGGGTAGCTACTAATATTTCTAATAATGCTATTGTTAAAGATGGTAGTAAATATAACAAAACAGATCGTGGTCAGGCACAAGGAATTAGTGCTGAATCTTGCTCGCGACAAATAATATCAGCTATTAAAAAAAATAGAAAAGAAGTACAGATAGGTGGTAAAGAAATAGCCATGGTATGGATAAGGCGTTTTTTCCCATTCATTTTTTATAGACTTGTAACTAATATTCAACCAAAATAGATGACAAAAATTATAGCAGGCATACAGCAATTAGGAATTGGGGTTTCAAATTTATCTGAAGCCAGAGAGTGGTACAAAGAAAGTTTGGGATATGATGTAGTGATCTTTGAAGAGGCTGCTGAAGCAAAGCTCATGTTACGATATACTGATGGTAAGGTGCAAAAACGCCATGCGATATTAACATATAATATGAAAGGAGGAGGAGGCTTTGAGGTTTGGCAATATACAAGTCGAAAACCTGTTGCCCCCACTTTTGATGTTCAGCTAGGTGATTTAGGCATATTTGCATGTAAAATAAAATCACCTTCTGTGGAAAAAGCTTATAAAAAATTCCAAGCCGGTGATGTAAATATTATTTCAGAAGTGTGCAATTCGCCAAACGGAAAGCCGCATTTTTTTATTAAGGATCCTTTTAATAACATATTTGAAATTGAAGAGGGTTATGATTGGCTGTTAAAACAAAATAAAAGTACCGGTGGTAACTCAGGCGTAATTATTGGTGTTTCGGATATTGATAAGTCGATTAAGTTTTACTCAGAGATACTTGGTTATAATACAGTAGTTTACGACCAAGCGGATATTTTTAATGATTTTAAAGATGTGCCTGGTGGAAATATGAAGTATAGGCGAGTACTACTGAAACATGACAGAAAATTACTGGGGGCATTTAGCCCTATGTTGGGAGAAAGTACTATTGAGCTTGTGCAAGCAATAGATAGAAAGGTGAACAAAATATACAAAAACAGGTTGTGGGGCGATTTGGGTTATATTCATCTTTGTTTTGATATATCAGGTATGAATGACTTAAAAAAGGAATGTGAAGCTGCCGGTTATCCATTTACAATTGATAGTGCCGATAGTTTCGATATGGGCGAAGCTGCCGGCCATTTTTCGTATATAGAAGACCCTGATGGTACATTAATTGAATTTGTTGAAACACATAGAATACCTATAATTAAAAAAATAGGTTGGTATCTTAATCTGCAAAAAAGAAATCACCAGAAGCCATTACCAAATTGGTTTTTTAAGGTGCTGGGAGCATCAAGAAAAGTATAATGTTTAATGCCGGCTATAAACTTGCTCCGCAATAAAAAAACCGCCAACTTGAGAAGTAAGCGGTTTTTTTACTTGTGGACCCACCAGGACTTGAACCTGGGACAACCTGATTATGAGTCAGGGACTCTA
>CAZGWS010000252.1:0-4372 GCA_964528805.1 uncultured Lentimicrobiaceae bacterium
CTATACTTAAAATCGGCAACAGCCGAGATTGGGATTTGTACAATTTTACCTGACGCCTGACTTCTGAAAGTTATTCGTTGATTTATCAAGTCCGATATATTGTATCTGTATTTATCAGCAAGGCGCATAACTATTTTATATTCATCTTCACCATCTTTATAGTCAGAAATTTCCTTGCCAAATAATGATGTACGAATAGCTTCGCCCACTTGAGCTGTTGACAATCCGTATCTTCTGGCTTTTTCGCGATTTATCTTAATTAATAATTCAGGTTTACCAACGTCAAGGTCAATTTGCAAGCCTTCGATACCGGGAATATTTGCATCATTTATTTTAGCCCTAATATCATCGGTAAGTGCCAATAGTTTATCAAAGTCTGTACCACTAACTTCAAGGTTTATTGGCTTACCAGTTGGTGGTCCTTGTCTTTGCTTTTCAATGGAGATAGTTATGCCGGGGTATAAACCCACTAATTTATCTGACAAATGCTTAAGAATTTTAGCAGTACTCTTCCCTCCTCTATCCTTAAAGTCGATAAAGTTAATAGTTATCAGTCCTTTGTTGGGCAAACCACCTCGTCCGGTAAAGCCTTCATTTTGACCAACAGCACCTTTTCCGGTAATTGTTAATACCGACTCAACTATATCCATATCGGGTTTAAGTACGTCAAAAACTTTTTGCTCAAATACCCTCATAATTGAGTCGCTTACTTTAATATCAGTACTGATTGGCATTTCGGCAATAACATTGATAAGTTTAGGATCGGAGGTGGGGAAAAAATCAACTTTAGGATTGCTCCCAAAGTAAAACATAATTGTTAGTATCATCAACGCTATTGTACCAACCAATAGCATTATAGGGGTTTTACCCATGAGTGCAAACTTAATAAAACTAGTATAAGTATTCTCTAACCACACAAGGGCTTTATTTTGAAACCATAGTGCCAAACGAGATAAGAAAAGCAAATTTAGCAAACCTATAAAAGCAAATATTAGCAGCAAAGTGCCAACCCAATTAATTTTAAATGTGAAAAATACTAAAGCTAAGGCTATAAGAATAGCCATTATTATTATACTCCTTTTAAACTTGGGTAGGCTTACATTTTCTCCTTTTTTATAAAAATCGGTAAATATTACAGGTATTATCACAAGTGCAACAAAAAGAGATGAAGAAAGAACAATTATTAAGGTTAGAGGCATATACGACATAAATTCACCCATTATGGATTTCCAGAACAGGAGAGGGAAAAATGCCGCTAATGTTGTTGCTGTTGATGAAATAATTGGCATTGCCACTTCGCCTGTTCCTTGTTTTGCAGCTTCTAATATAGGATAGCCGCGGTGTACAAATCTATATATATTCTCAGATACTACTATTGCGTTGTCAACCAGCATCCCCAATGCAAGAATTAACGAAAACAGAACAATCATATTTATCCTGTAATCCATCAACCCCATTATCATAAACGACATAAACATCGACATTGGAATGGCAAAGCCTACAAACAGTGAATTTCGCGTACCCAAAAACAGAAATAATATTATTACAACAAATACTATCCCCATAATAATACTATTTTCAAGATTGCTTAACTGCATTTTAACCTTGTCCGACTGATCGTTTGTTATTGTTACAACTAAATTCTCAGGTATAATCCCGGTAACTTTGGCATGATTTAAAATATCCATAACCTGTGATATTGTGGAAAGCAGATTCTCACCACTTTTTTTCACCACTTGTAATGAAACCACGGGTTGAGCGTTAAGATAGGCATAGCTGTCACGATCTTTAAAGCCGTAGTCAACATGCCCTATGTCGCGTAAGTAAACAATATTTCCTTTTTCGCTTTTTACAATTATATTTTCAATTTCGGCAGGGTCAGTAAATTCACCTATTATTCTGATTGTTCGTTTTATTTTGCCTAAGCGCATATTACCACCCGACAATGATATGTTTTCTCCTTTAATAGCATTTTCAACATCTTTAAAGCTTACTTTTAAAGCACTCATTTTAAATGGATCGAGAAGGATTTTAACTTCTTTTTCGGTAATACCTGTAATATTTACTTTTGATACTTCGGAGATGGTTTCAAACTCATCTTTCATATCTTCGGCGAAGTTTTTTAGCTCGTTTACACTATAATCGCCCGAGAAATTAACATTCACTACAGGGAATTCCGATAAGTCGATATCTTCTACGGTGGGGTCAAATGGAAGATCATCGGGAAGTTCACTTTTTGCCTTGTCAACGGCATCTTTAACATCCTGAAGGGCAATTTTAATGTCAACATCAGTATTAAATTCAACAAAGATGCTTGAAGCATCCTGACTTGAAACCGAGGTCATATCTTTAATGCCCTTAACTGGGTCAATTTCTTTTTCAAGAGGGCGTGTTATTAAATTCTCTATGTCAACGGGTGGGTTTCCGGGATAAACGGTTTGCACCATTATTGTTGGTATGTTTATCTCGGGGAAAAGCTCCTTTGGCAGCGAAATGTATGAGTAGAGACCGAAAAGCATTGTTACCACAGTAATTAGGTAAACAGTATTTTTGTTATTTAATGCCCAAGTAGAAAGCCAAAAACTTCTAACTATTTTATCATGGCTGTTATTTTCTGTTTTATTCATGTGCTGTAAGATATTTTTTAAAGAATCTTAATGTGAGAGCTACTCTTGTAAAATTTTTATCACCGAACCGTTTGACACCTTGTTATAACCTTGCAAAACAACTAATTCGCCGATTTGTAATCCGGCAACAACTTCGGTTTTGTCCATATACGAAACACCGGTTTTAATATATTTTTTAGCGGCTATTTTATTATTATCTTTGTCTTTAACAATATAAACAAACGATCCTTTCATATCCTGTTTAATTATTGCTGAAGGAAGAACAATAGCTGCATTTGTGTTATAATCGTTAATATTTACAGTTGCAAGTAAGTTTGGCTTTAACTCCCCGTTTTTATTATTTATTTTTATTTGAACTTCAAAAGTTCTGTTTTGCTTATTTATTACGTTTCCAACTCTGTAAATGGGCTCGTGATAGGTTATGCCAGGATATGCAGGAAATGAGATGTTAACGCTATCGCCTTTTTTAATTACCGGCAGGTAAGCCTCTGATAGTTGCAATGTAACATAAAGCTTGTTTATATTTACAACTTGCATAAATTCCATTCCGGGACTTGCCATCTCCCCCTTTTTAAGCAATATTTTATCAACAATACCATCAATTGGCGAAGTTATTATTGCCATATCATATTGGGCAGCCAATGTTTTCAATTTATTTTTTAGATTTTCAAAATTATTCTTAGCTACAAGATATTGTTGTTCAGATCCTATATTTTTATCCCATAAGATGGCTTGTTTGTCGTAAATTGTTTTGGCAAGAGTTAGTTGTGTTTTTACTTCATTAATTGTATTTTCAATAATTGCTGTACTTAACTTAGCAAGCAACTGCCCTTTCTTAACATGCTCACCCTCTGATACATCAACTGAAACTATTTGTCCGTTAATTTCAGGACTGATAAATGCATCGCTAATACTTTCAATTTCGCCTATTGCAATAAAATTATGCGAAAAGGGTTGTGTTTTTATTTCTTCAACCGTTACCGGGATTGCAATTCCTGTATAGTCGCCTTTATTACGTTCTTTTTCAATATTTGCAATTTTGATGTTCAGTTCCTTCACTTGTTTTTTGTACAATTCAAGATTTTTAGTCTCTGATTTATCTTTGTTACTTGTAGAGCATGAAATACTAAAAATGCTTATTATTAGTACTATTATTAAACGGTTCATATTATGTTAATTTTAATTCTTTACGATTACTATTTATAAATAACTTTTTTACTTTTTGTTTGAAAACAAAGTATTGTTAAGCTTCTTGCTAATCATCTCTCTGCCTTTATCGCTTACTATGCCATAAAGATTATACTTAAATATTTCGGAAAATAAATTTGTTGATACTACTTCCTCCATGGTAAAAACTTCTGAATTCATTAAACCTTCAATGCGCATCAAACTTAATCTTGATAGTACATCCTCGTCAATATCCTCACGGTATAATCCCTCTTTTTTACCTTTAATTAAATTTCCTTTTACGCTTTCCAGTATCTTTTTTTGCATAATTTTCTGAAAATGAGTGTAAATATCCGGGTAGTATTTTCTCAAATCATAAACAAATGCAGGCTTATGGTTTTTAATCATCTCTATCTGGATATCATAGTAGTAGAATATCTCATCAAGAGCATTTGAATTAATATTATTAAATATTGAAAGATCGATATGTTTATTGGCATTTTTATATTCCAAAACTGCCCATACAAGTTCTTTTTTATCGTTAAAATACTGATATAAAGTTTTCTTTGAAATAGCAA
>CAZGWS010000253.1:0-4371 GCA_964528805.1 uncultured Lentimicrobiaceae bacterium
TTTTTCTTTTTACTATATCTTTTTTTAGGCATATTTTTTGGATCTTTGGCAATCTCATAGCATTCATCGAGCGTTAAAGTAGCAGCATCTGTACCTTTAGGAATTTTATAATTTTGTTTATCTATTACCATATAAGCTCCATACCTACCATTTAGAAGCTGAACTTTTTTATCTTTATCAAATACTTTAATGATTTTTTCTCTTTCTACTTTTCGCTTTTCTTCAATTATTTCTATAGCTCTTTTTAATTCTATTGTTGCAGGGTCATCATCTTTTTTAATAGAAACAAATTTCCCATCATGTTTTACGTACGGACCAAACCTGCCGATTGCAACGGTAACCTCTTTGTCTTCGTAACTGCCTAGGACACGAGGGTATTCAAATAATTTTAGAACTTCTTCTAGTGTAATAGTCTCAATACTTTGGTTTTTGCGCAGTCCGGCAAATTTTGGTTTTTCCTCCGATTCTGTTTCGCCAATTTGAGCAAGTGGACCAAATCGTCCTATTTTTACATATATATTTTTACCAGATTTTGGGTCAACTCCCAACTGTCGCTCACCACTAAACTTTCCTGATTTTTCCTGTGTGTCTTCAATTTTTGTATGAAACGGTCCGTAAAAATCCTTAATCATGCTATTCCACTCTTTTTCTCCGGCAGCGATGGCATCAAATTCCTTTTCAACATCCGCAGTAAAGTTATAATCCATTACATTTACAAAGTACTGATTTAGAAATTTGGTAACCAGTGTGCCTATGTCAGTTGGGAACAACTTCGACTTATCAGAGCTAATATTATCATAAAGCGTTTTCGAATAAATAACTCCATCTGTTAACACCAAGCTTTGAACCTTTTGTTTTTGTGGTTCTCTGGTTTCTTTTACAACATACTCACGTTTTTGGATGGTAGAAATTGTAGGGGCATATGTTGATGGGCGACCAATGCCGAGTTCTTCTAACTTTTTAACAAGACTTGCCTCTGTATATCTTGGCAAATGTTTTGTAAAGCGTTCGCGGGCATTCATATTTATTAACGAAAGATCATCACCAGTTTGCATTGCCGGCAGAAGTCCTTGTTTTTCACCGTTTTCATCATCATTACTTTCAAGATAAACTTTTAAAAATCCGTCAAATTTTATAACCTCGCCGCTTGCCACAAACATCTTATCATCACCTGATGTTGTTATATTTACAAGTGTTTTCTCTAAAATAGCGTTACTCATTTGCGATGCTATTGTACGTTTCCAAATTAAATTATATAACCTTGTAGCATCAGCATTTCCGCTTATGGTCTGTCGGTTCAAATTAGTTGGTCGTATGGCTTCGTGAGCCTCTTGTGCTCCTTTAATTTTATTTTTATATTTTCTGGTTTTAACATACTGCTGACCATAATGAGTTGTGATTTCATGTTTAGCCATTTCTATGGCAGTATTTGATAAGTTAACCGAGTCGGTACGCATATAAGTAATGTGACCTGCTTCATAAAGCTGCTGTGCTATGCGCATGGTGTTGCCGACCGAGAAACCTATTTTGCGAGATGCCTCCTGCTGTAATGTAGATGTTGTGAAAGGAGCAGCAGGAGACTTTTTTGTTGGTTTTTTTTCAATGGATTCTACACTAAATTTAGCACCTATTTGCTTTTCCAGAAAAGTGCGTGCTTCGGCTTCATTTTTAAATTTAATTGGAATTTCAGCTTTAAACGATTGTGTATCTTTATTATTAATTGTAAACTCAGCAACAACTTTAAACGATGAACTACTTTTGTGATTCTTGATTGCATTTTCGCGTTCAACAATTAACTTAACGGCAACCGATTGAACTCTACCTGCGGATAATGATGGTTTCACTTTTTTCCAAAGCAATGGGGAGAGTCCGTAACCAACAAGTCTGTCAAGTACTCGCCGTGCCTGTTGGGCATTTACTAAATTACGATCAATACTGCGTGGTGTTTTTATGGCATTAGTTATTGCACCTTTAGTTATTTCGTGAAAAACAATGCGTTTTGTATTTTTATCTTTAAGGTTTAAGGCATTGTATAAATGCCACGAAATTGCTTCTCCTTCGCGGTCTTCATCAGATGCAAGCCAAACAGTTTCAGCTGTTTTAGCAAGCTTTCTTAGCTCACTTACAACCTTTTTCTTATCGGGGTTTATTTCAAATTTCGGTTCAAAATCATGCTCTACATCAACACTTAGTTTTGTTTTGCTCAAGTCCATAACATGTCCAAAGCTTGATTTTACAATATAATCTTTACCTAAAAATCCTTCTATTGTTTTTGCTTTTGCCGGGGACTCAACTATTACTAAATTTTTTGCCATTGTTATAAGTTTTTACTCACAAACTACTATAATTATAAATGAGTATTAATAAATTTTAAGGCTGCAAAAGTAAATAAATATTAGAAAGTGAAAAAATCTATTAATAATTTTTAGTAAACAATAGCTAAAATCGTATATTAATTATGAACTATTTTAGTACAACAGTCTCAATTTCCTCCATTGTATCTGGATTTATTACACGTAGTGAAACATTTGTCCCGTTCACATCAAATAACATTAAAGCATACTGTGTTGAAAATTTTTCAACCGAGCTTGTCCACGGTAATTGTTCCTTACCATAATATGGTGCACCGGCAGTACCATTAGTTATTTGCCAAAACGGTCTGGTTATTTTTAGCTTTTTCCCCTTGTAACCATCAGGGTATATGAGTGTGTGTTTTGTGAGCCTCATCCTACTGTAATTGTGTTCATCGCCACACAACAAGGCAACAACTTTGTTACTTTTGTTTATCATTATGTTAAGAAACTCATCGCGTCTTTCAATAATACCCTTTTTAACGGGAATACCTGCAATTGTTGGTCGAATATTATTATTTCCATTATACCACATGTCGTTATTTGCATGACCTCCATTTGGGAATGCCGGCGTATGTATGGTTACAAAAATATGCTCGATTTTATTGTTGTTATTAAGTTTTTGTATCACCTCATCAAACCAATGTAACTGATTATCCATTATATAGCCATGTGGATTACCGCCAATTTCAGGAATCATTTTAGTAGATGGTGCATACCAGTAATTTGAGTTAAGAACTACCATTGCGATGTTCTCATATATGTAGTAAAAAGCTGTTTCGCCATATTCAGGAAAATTAGGTTTATTTTTATCAGGATCATAATAAGCACCGTCTTCGCTTAGCGGTCCGTTTTTAGGATTTGCAAAATTACTTGAGAATATTGTTTCTGCAGATTCAGTTTTAAATGGAAACTTGTCAACAGAGATACCATAGGGGCTACCGTCGTCAAATACAGTTACCAATGCTTCGTGATTTCCGGAACCAACATAAAATGGAAAATAATGCCACATAGGTTCGGCTACCTTTTTCCAATTAGCATATTCCAAATTGGTTTTTCCTTTACTTGATGAATACCCATCAATCATATCGCCGGTAAATTGAAAAAATGATACTTTATTCCAAGCAGCTAAGACAGCCATCTTTTTCATAATATAGGCATTTACACCAAATAAATCCCTCTCACCACCTCCACTTCCGGCACGCGAATCGCTTGCATAGGCAAATGTAAATGGCAAATTACTACCCGGCAATGGTGATGTGTGAAAACTATATTTAAGCCGGTTGTTGCCAAAGTGAACAACATATTCATATTTAGTGTTTGCAGCAAGATTATCAATTACAATTTCATGATGAACTCCCCCATTAGTTGCAATGTCGGTCTCTGAATAACTATTACCGTTAACATCAATATATGGTACACACGACTCGTTTGTTTCAAACGAAATAGTAACTTCATCAAACGAAACACGATTTACATAAGGACCTGCAATTACGGTAGTGTCAACTTCAAACGGTCCCTTACCTCTAAAACCGATAACGCCTTCGTAAATTATTTTTCCATAATTATCGGTAATACGATATCCCAAACGTGCTTTTTTATTTTTTTCCCAATCGGCAACATCATATTTTCCACCCATTTTGCTGATATTAATTTCGGCTTTCCCCTCAATTATTTTTGCATTCTTTTTAAAATAAACTGGCTGTGGATATAATGCATTATTTATCGGGTACAAGCCATAATATAATGTTCCATAAAGTTTTTTATTTCGAAAATCGAAAAATAATCCGTTTGCAGTTCCTGTCGGCTCAACTCTCATCTTCTCAAGGGTAAACTGTGGCTGTTTGTTTTCCATCCAAGCTGTGTCTCCGGTTGCCACCGATACAAAATACAATTCTCCTTTAGCATCAGGCATAATACCTGAGTAAACAGAAGGCACTTTATAGCCATACTTAATAATTGCATTTTGTTGACCGAAACTATTTAAACCAAAAAGAAGTATTGTAATGATATACAGTAT
>CAZGWS010000254.1:0-4350 GCA_964528805.1 uncultured Lentimicrobiaceae bacterium
TAATTAAATATCATTTAAATTCGCCATAGGCAAATCTAAATGAATGTTTTGAGCTAATTTACTATTAATTTATTCACTATCCTTTCTGCGTCTATTTTTATTTCAATAAAATAAATGCCTTTTTCAACCTTTTGACTACCGATGCCCATAACACTCCAGATTGCTGTATGCGTTCCTTCTGTCTGACTTTTATTTAACACGTTAGCTATTCTTCTGCCCATAACATCAAAAACTACAATGTTTACAGAAGATTTTTCAGGTAGTGTATATTCAATAAAAACAGAAGTTGTGGCAGGGTTTGGGTAGATGTTAATATCGAAATCACTATCGTATTTTAAGATTTTTCAATAGGTTCTTTTCTGAAAGATATTATATAAATATCCTGTTTTCCACCTGTTTTAATAATTCGCTTTTCTTTAATATTGGTTTTGTTATTTAAAACAAAATAGTCGTTAACCTTAGTGTTAGTAGATTTGGCTGATGAGTAATGTTGTTCAAAAGTTATACTATCACCGGGCTTATCTCCCAGATAGGCACTTAGTACCACTACCGAATCCTGCTCGTTTACTGAACAAGCACCAACACATGTGTCGTTCACAAACGCCCCTATTTCATTCGGATTGGTAGCAGTTGTATCCAGTTCTATAACTAAAGTTGTGTAGGTAGCCTCTTCTTCATATACAAAGTATTCAACATCGGGTACAATAATATTACTTGGAGGATTTCCCGAATAGTTCCACTGAAAGTTTGTAATTGTATATTCAGTATCAGGTTTAACCATAATCATATCTCCGTATTTAATATTTGGCCGGCCATTGCATATCCATGTTCCGGGTAAATAATCGTTTGTCGATTTGGATCCGCAAACATTCGATACAGGATAATTGTAGCGGTAACAGTTAAAGGTTTGTCCCTTAATGTGGTATAGTTGGTTTTCAATACCGGCAAGTGCATCGAAAACATTTTGTTCCTCGTATAGGAAATAACCAATCCAATTATCCTTTTTACAGTAAAGGTTAATACCTGCATTAGGAGACTCAACTGTACCACGCAAGGTAAGTGTTTTCTGCTCATCAGGTAGATGAGAAACAATATAACCCCTTGTGCTGTAAATATCTTTGTTATCTTGGTTGATATTCCAAGAATTCTGATAATCCCAAACAGAAAAAATAATATGTTCTTGACCTGCCTGGTAATTTTCATCAATTTTATTATAATCAATTTCAATTCGTGTAAGGTTACCACTTATATTATCCGTATTAAAAACAGTTTCAATAGGTGTAACATTATCGGCAGGTCTTTGGTGTCTGGGAATAGAAAGCCAAGTAAAACCTTTATGAGATCCACTTCCGTTTAATGTGAGGGTTTCTTCCGGGGTAAACTCCACAACACTCACATTAGAAAAACTACCATTGGGAAGGTACATAACATTTCTGTAAGGGTCAATTGTTGGTGTAGTAAGGTTGCAAGTAAAGTATCCGAAATCAGAGCAATGGTCGATCTCAGGGTAAAAACTTCTGTTTTGCGGGTATGTATTGTTATACAGGTTGACTTCAGTTTTTGTGGCAGTTGAGGTTTCCGGTTCAATATCAAGCTCAATTAGTTTTGCAGGAGATGCCCCAAGTTTTATATTATCAAACTTTGTTTGTAAATACAGTTTATTGTTATAAGGATTTAAGAAGAAAGAAGAAGCTTGCCCCGCATAAGTACCATTGGTAATCGGCTCAAAGATGATAGGGAACGAACCGGTAACCTGATATACAACTACCGTTCTGTCGGAATTACAATCTCCATCAAGACCTTCATCAGCAAATGCGAAAACCTTATCGTGAAAAGGACTATAAACTATGTCATTCACCCTTTTACTAAAAGAGTCCATTTCTTTCGTACTATAAATATATGTTCTGAGAATATCAGATACAATAAATAGTTTTCCCTCATTGATTGACTGGTTATCGTCGTTCCCATCATCAGGACAAATTATTTTACCGGGATGAATAATAGGATTTCCATTATTTTCAACTGTTAGTGTTTCATCTTTTATACTATATAAATATCCACTATTAGGTGTATATCCGGCAGCCCAGCTATTATACATTGTATTATATTCTGAGTGATAAGGAGGTAATGATATATCCTGAGGGGTAACCGAAAAGTAAGTTGTATTATTTGATTTACTATAGCAAAAATGTGCCATATAATACTCTGATGTATTTACAATGTCAGTTGATGTAAAATCATTGAGCTGATAAGATTTTATAAAATCATATGTATTGGCATTATACGTCAATAAGTAAGGAAACTCATTACCGGGTGGATTAATATCGCCAACAACTGAGTTTACAAGAATATATAAAATCCCATTGGGGTCAATGAACATTTTAGTAGCATTCTTGTAATACACTTCAGAACCACTTGTTTCCATTAGATTAATTTTACCCTCAATGCCATTGCTGCTGTTGTATCTTATAATGGAAGCTGGAGTTCCTGAACCAAAATCTTCGTTTTGACTTAATAGAAATTCTCCTTGGAACTTATTGAAAATACAGTCTCCCACTGGGCTTTCGAAATTATTGATATGTGTTAATAAAGGTGCAGTCTCATCCGGCTCGTAAATATAGAATCCTGCATTTTCATAGGACAATTTGTTGAAAAAATAAACTTTTGTTCCCATTGGATTTGAAACTGAATGATAAACAGGAAAATAGGTTTTTATCCCTGATACATAACTGGCATTACTTCCGTTGACTGTGAACTTTTCAAGTTTTCCGCCAACACTGTTAATAATTACTGCATTTGTTGATAAGCTGCCTGATGCTCCTTTCCCGAAAAAATTATTCTTAGCTGTAATTAATGGGGTACTGCCTGAAAAATATCCATTATTATAAATTAACTGTAGTACTTCATCTTTCTTACTTATAAGAATCTGGTTATTAACACTCGTCAGATACGTTGATGAATTAACGTCAATACCGGGAATAGCAGCATTTGTATTTGTGGACAGAGTAGTGAATGAAGAAAAAGTTTGTGATGAAACATTATACAATGAAGTTGCAATATCTGAATCCGGGTCAGAAAAGTTTATTTTATCATCAGGATGTGCTGAATAGCTTATTACAAGGTGCTTTGTTGAAGGGATATACTTAGCATCGTATATACGTTGATTTGGAGTATTAATGGTTGAAACATTATTTACCGGATCAAATCCATCAATAACATAGATCAATGGAGGATGATTTTCATAGTCACTCAGACTATATCCTGGATATCTGTAAGGGAATGCTACCACTTTGTGTAATTCATTGATGTATAACATGCGTCCAAATTTATAGTATAGTGATTCTCCTGAATTTGGAAAGTAACCATAAATACCATCAGGTACATCTGCCTTAGCTATTCTGTGAACCACTTCCACCTCGGAAGTATTGGGGTCATCACCAAATTTCCAAGTTTCAATCTTATTATATTTTGCTAAAAAGAAGTAATCGCATAATCCGTTATTGTCATCCCTGTTAAATTCAAAATCACAAATATTAATATCTTTATAATGGGGGATATTACTACTTGTCCTGTCATAAAACTCATAATATTCTGTAAGATTGCCTGAATTATCCACATCGTATATAACAAAATATACTGCTCTATAGTGAAACTGCCCAGTGCAATTATTTACATATGGTACCGGCTCATTTTCTTGGCGTCCCTTTATTAGCCAATATAATCTATGGTGAGTATTATCATATTTGATACGGCATACACCATGCAGTGGTTGAAATTTACTTAGGTCAGGGTTTGTAGGTATACTTTTAACCAATGATAAAGTTAGCGTATTCGTATTTAGTAACATTATATCCAAATTTGGTGTTATAATAAATAGATCCTCTCGATAGTTTGCCAAAGGGTTTTCGAAAATTGTCATAACATTTACTCCAGGCATATGTAGTCTTGGATTATGATATATAGGATTAAATTTTCCGTATTTCTCCGCAAAATCAAGGGTCTTTATGATGGTTTGTCCATCACTATCAAGTACAATTACTTTGTCTCCGGTGCAAGCAAAAAAAAGATTATTGGCAAAAACAATATCCAAAACACCAGAACCATAGTTTTTGACACCGTTAATTACCGTCTCTTCAGGTACACTAATATTTTCTTTAAAACTTATTATCTGTGCAAATGAATGTAGGTTGAAGATAAGAAGTAATACAAAAAGTATAACTCCATAATAAGATAATGGATGTATTTTCTTAATTAAATTTTTCATAGTTTATCTTTTTTTAGATTAGTTATAAACCAAACTTTCGGGTTTCATAAATTACTATATATCAACAAAATAACATTGATAAGATA
>CAZGWS010000255.1:0-4321 GCA_964528805.1 uncultured Lentimicrobiaceae bacterium
AATAAATTGAACAAATAAATTACTTTTAGTATTGGGTAAGGCTAAATAATATTTACTTTTGTATATATTTTAACTTACACTTTATGCCACAATCAGAAATAAATATTAAGCAAGAAAAAGCTGAAATTTTGCATCAATATAAATTACTGATTGAAGTGTGGGAAACCAGAAAAGACACAAAAGACCGGTGGCAAGTGCGCAAAGCTTTCAGGATGGCTCTAAAAGCACACGAAAATGAACGGCGTAGGTCAGGCGAACCTTTTATTTTACACCCAATTGCTGTAGCCATTATAGCCGCTAAAGAAATAGGACTTGGACGTACATCAATAATATCGGCATTACTTCACGATACTGTTGAAGATACTCGTGTTACTCTTGGCGATATTAAAAAATCTTTTGGTGAGGATGTAGCCAATATTATCGATGGACTTACTAAAATTGAAAAAAAACCATCGGGCAATACTACAATGCAAGCCGAAACATTAAGAAAAATAATGGTTACGCTTACCACGGACATAAGGGTAATACTTATTAAACTTGCTGACCGCCTTCACAACATGCGCACACTCGGAAGCATGCCACTTAACAAACAGCTCAGGGTAATCTCCGAAACACAATACTTATATGCACCCCTTGCAAACCGATTAGGACTTTATACCATTAAAAGTGAACTCGAAGAGTTGTCGTTTAAGTACAGTCAGCCTAAAATCAATAACGAAATAGTAGAAAAAATCAATAACTCGAAGAAACAGCACGACCTGTTATTCAAACAAATAAGTAAATCGCTATCGGCAGAGCTAAATAGAATCAGTTGCAAATTTGAGATTAAATTAAACGTTAAAACAGCTAACTCAATATGGCGAAAAATGAGAGAACAAGAAGTCTCATTTGAGAATATTTACAACCCCTACTCCATTGACGTTATTCTGGATACCGAGCCGGCAATTGAAAATCAGGTTTGCTGGTCCGCATATTCCGTAATAAGCGAGAAGTATAAATCAAATAATAAACGCTTACGCGATTGGTTAAGTACACCAAAAACAAACGGGTACAAAGCAATACATTGTACAATAATGGATTCATCCGGTCAGTGGGTTGATTTACACATTAGAAGTAAACGTATGGATGATGTGGCAAACAAAGGCTATGCGGCATATTGGAAGTATAAAAATGATGATAATATTGACAATAGCTTTGAAAAACTTCTAAACAGGATAAAATTACATCTTAAAAATAATGATAGTGATGACACATTTGTATTCCTTAACGATCTTAAAAAAGATCTTTTCTCAGAAGACATTGTAGTATATACGCCTAAAGGCAAAGAAATTAACCTGCCGGCAGGATCAACGGTTCTCGACTTTGCTTATTCTATACATACCGATATCGGAAATAGATGTATTGGAGGATACATAAATACAGATATTTACCCATTAGGTCATAAACTTAAATCGGGCGATCAAATTGATATCTGGACATCAGACAAGCAAGCACCAAATGACAGATGGTACAAATACGCCAACACGGCGAGTGCAAAATCTAAAATAGCGAAATATATAAAAAATAAAAGAAAAGAGTTTAAAAGCATTGGTGAAGAAAAACTTGCAAGTTATTTTAAACATCTCAATATCGAAAATACAAAAAATAATATAAATATATTACTGTCGCACAGCAGACTATCAGGTCATATCGACTTATTTTATTTTATTGCCAAAAACATGATTGGACTTAAAGAAATTAAGGAGATTATGTTTCCCTCAGATAGTAGAATCAGCTGGCTGTCGAACTTAAAAAAACCATTTACAAAACCTAAAATTGTAACACTAAATAACGAAAACAGTAAAGAACAAAAAACTAATGTTAATAATGACAACAAAGAATATATATCAGACTTTAAAAACCTTGAATACATTGTGTCCGACTGCTGCAACCCAATCCCAGGAGATAATGTAATGGGGTTAATTTTCCCAAATGAGCCAATACAAATACACCTTACCGATTGCCCAAAAGCAATAAGGTTAATGTCGCAGCATGGTAAAAATATTGTAAAAGCAAAGTGGAAGCAAAAAGAAGGAATTACATTCCTCGCCGGAATTAATATTAAAGCAATTGACAGCATGGGCTTGATAAAAGAGATAACATTCTGCCTTACAGATAAATTTAATATTAATATAAGATCGTTTAACCTTAAAAGTAGCGAAGGGCTGGCAAGCATGGACATAACAGTTTATGTGAGTAGCACCAAAGTGCTAAATAAACTAATTGTAGAGCTGAAGAAATTAAAATCGACAAAAAAAGTAACACGTTTAGATAAAATATAGCTAAATATAATTTATAATTAAACTAAATAAAAGAAAATTCATTACTTTTACCCCAAAATTCAAGAGGCATGAAGTTGAATAGTCAAAAAGATACATACGAATCAGTAAAAAAATTATTTACTGAGCATTTGGAGTCACGAGGTCATAGGAAAACGCCCGAACGTTATACAATATTAAAGGAAATTTACGCTACTGAAGGACATTTTGACATTGAAACCCTGTATATTAAAATGAAAAACAATAAATATAGGGTTAGCAGAGCAACACTGTACAACACTATCGAACTACTTTTAGATTGCAATCTTGTTACAAAACATCAGTTTGGAAATAACTGTGCTCAGTTTGAACGCTCATTTAAGTTTAAGCAACACGACCATTTTATTTGTACCGAAGACGGAAAAGTGCTTGAATTTTGCGATCCAAGAGTGCAGGAAATTCAAAAATCTGTTGAAGAACTTCTTGGTGTAAAAGTTGCATACCACTCACTAACTTTTTATGGCAAGTGCAACGAGGATCATGCAGATAAACAAAAAAGTTAATAATATTTAATAACTTTTTTGTTTAATCAATCTTAAATTACTACTTTTGTTATAATAATTGTACCTGTTAACGCAGGATTTTTTTTGCAGGAATGTGATAAAGATATTTTGTACATCTTGCTGTGTTAGTGTATTTTATAATATTTTTCTTGTCAGATATTAAATATGTTTTATTATGAAAGTAGATGTTCTTTTGGGATTGCAGTGGGGTGACGAAGGCAAAGGTAAAGTTGTTGATGTGCTTACCCCAAAATATGATATAATAGCTCGGTTTCAGGGTGGTCCAAATGCCGGACACACCATTGAATTTGATAATAAAAAATTTGTACTCCACACAATACCTTCCGGAATATTTAATCAAAATTCGATAAACGTTATTGGAAATGGCGTGATAATAGATCCATTTACTCTACAAAAAGAAATTACTACAATTACCGATGCCGGTGTTAACGTTAGTGCTAATCTTCTGGTTTCGCGTAAAGCACACTTAATCCTTCCAACACATCGTTTACTTGATGCCGTTTATGAAAAAGCAAAAGGTAAAAACAAGATAGGGTCAACACTTAAAGGTATTGGTCCGTGTTACACCGACAAAGTTAGTAGAAATGGCATTAGGGTTGGTGATATTGAACATGTTAATTTCGATAGAAGATATGAAGATGCCAAAGCAAGACATATTGCAATTATCAAAACATATACGCCTGACTACCAAAATTTATTAATTGACGGTAAGAGATTTAGCGAATACGAAAAATTATGGTTCCAAACTCTTGAAGTATTGAAATCGTTAAAAAAAATTAATAGTGAATATTATTTAAACAAACAACTAAAAGCAGGTAAAAAAATACTTGCAGAAGGTGCTCAAGGTACAATGCTGGATATTGATTTTGGATCCTACCCTTTTGTAACCTCATCTAATACAATTACTGCCGGCGTGTGTACCGGTCTTGGAATTGCACCAAAAGATATTGGGGAAGTTTACGGCATATTTAAAGCTTATTGCACCAGAGTTGGAAGTGGTCCATTTCCAACAGAGTTGTTTGATGATGACGGAGCAACGCTTCGTAAGATTGGAAACGAATTTGGCTCTACAACCGGCAGACCACGCCGCTGTGGATGGCTTGACCTGCCTGCACTTAAATATGCAATTATGCTAAACGGTATTACCCAACTTATGATGATGAAATCTGATGTTATGAGCCGGTTTAAAGATATTAAAGTTGCTGATAATTACATATATAATGAAGAAATAACTGCTGAAATCCCATTCGACGATATTGACAACACGGTAACTCCTTCTTATAAAAGTCTGCCCGGATGGAATACCGAAATATCAAAAAATACTACTTACGAACAATTACCTCACGAACTAAAAGAATACATATTATATATTGAAAAAAACGTTGGTGTACCAATAAAATTAGTCTCTTACGGTCCTGATAGAAAAGAAACCTTATTTAG
>CAZGWS010000256.1:0-4281 GCA_964528805.1 uncultured Lentimicrobiaceae bacterium
TTGCCATTCTTACTGTTCCATCGTATTGAAGTTCAATACTTTTTATTTTCCCTGGTATTGCTAGGCACATGATTTTAATTTTTGATATGTTGATGATACATTAATTGTCCAAACGAAATGTTTTCATCGTTAGCTGACAATTTACGATTTAATTTTACATCTATTCTCTTGTCTTTTGCCAAACCTGAAAGTATTGAAATCAATACCGAATTTTGAAAGACTCCGCCACTGCAAGCAATAGTTTTGATATTATGCTTGCTGGCTATATTTACAATTATTTTTGCCAAAGTATAGATAAAGTTCCGAGCAATAAAGGCTTTTGAAATACCATCTTCTTTGTAGGCTTTTATTATAATTCTCAATAATAACTTTGAAGGAATTTCGTCATATTCTTTATATTCTAATAAATCTATAGAATCATTACTATTGGAAGCGTTAGCACAATTCTCCAATAACATTGCCGCTTCTGCCTCATATGTATTTATATCTACAATATTTAAAGCAGAAGCCACAGCATCAAACAATCTGCCAACTGATGATGTTTTTAGAGTGTTGTTTTGTAGTGTTTTATTATAAACTTTCCATTCGGTTGCAGTAAATTTATCTTTTATCAAATGTCGTGTGTCGTCATTTAACAAACTAAATAAGGATAAACGTGGTTCTTCTGCCATTTTATCGTTGGCAATCCAATCAAAATATTCAAAATGATTTGTTCTAACAATTTCTTTATTTTCGTAGATAAAAAATTCGCCTCCCCAAATATTCCCATCATTTCCTAAACCTGTGCCATCCCAAACAACTCCTAATATTTTTTCTTCGGAATTGAATAAATTATGTTCACCTAAAACACTTGCGAAATGTGCTTTGTGGTGTTGAATTTCAATTAATTTACTATTATTTTCTTGTGAGAACTCTTTACCTAAAACAGTACTTTGGTACTGTGGATGTTTATCAACGAGAATAGTTTTTGGCTTTGAGTTGAATAAATTTTTATATTGATTGATTGTTTTTTTATAACGTTCAAAAACATCGTAACTATCTAAATTTCCAAAATGCTGACTTACATACGTATGCGTATTTGGCACAAAAGCAAAGGTGCTTTTTAAATGTGATCCCATTGCTAAAATAGGTTTAGTTACATTAGTTTCTATTTCTAAATAATTAGGTGATAATCCGCGAGAACGTCTTAAAATAATTTGCTGCTCATCTACAAATTTCACAACAGAATCGTCTTGGGGATATTCAATTTTTAGATTATGATGTAAAAAGTAATCTGCTACATGTTGTAATTTTTCTTGAGCTTCTTTTTCATCTGAAATGATTTGTGAACCATGAATGTTTCCACTTGTTGCAATAATTGGCTTTTTAACTTCTTGTATGATTAATTCCAGTAATGAGGAAGAAGGCAGCATTACGCCTGTTTGGTTCAAATTTGGAGCAATGGCCTGTTTTTCGATTTTAATGTTTTCTGTGTTTTGAACAACAACAATTGGTGCAACTCTAGATTGCAAGGTGCTTTCTTCAAAAGTTGTTAATTCAAACTCATTTTTAATGTCTTTAATGGAAGGATATAAAACAGCGAACGGTTTGTTAGGTCGCTGTTTTCGTACTCTTAAATTCTGTATTGCTTTTGCGTTTGTAGCATCACAGCACAATAAATAACCATTGATGTTTTTTAGAGCAATAATTTTTCCGTTAAGAATGTATTGTGCTACTTTTTGCGTAATTCTAGATTGTTTTATATCAAAAGTATTTCCAAGATAATCAGCTAATCGCATCGTAATTCCGCATTTACTACAACTATTGGTTTGTGAATGAAACCGTTTGTTAGTTGGCTTGGTGTATTCTTCTTTACAGTCAACACACATTTCAAAAGTAGAAAGGGTTGTGTTTGTTCTTTCAAAAGGAAATTTAGTGGTTATTGCATAACGTGGGCCACAATGTACACAGGTGGTAAAGGCATAGTTGTAACGCCTGTTCTTTTTATCTTTGATTTCGCTTTTACAATTATCACAAACAGCAAAATCTGGTGTCAGCGGAATATTTATTTGTTGGTTATTTTCGGAAGGAATAATCTTAAAGTCATCGTATCCTTCAAAAGAAACCTCTTCAATAGAATGACTTGTAATAATTGAAACTTCAGGTTTTTCTTTAATGATTTTATTTAAAAAAAATGTTACTTTTTCTTCGGAAGTAGTAACATAAACAATAACACCATCTTCATTATTAGAAACACTTCCAACAAGGTTGTTCTCATTTGCTAAATTAAAAATAAAAGGACGAAACCCAACACCTTGAACTCGACCTCTAATTTGTATTTTGTAGGTTTTTGAACGCACAAAGTATTATAAATTTTGCTTTTGTTTTATTTTTTCAACCAACCAATCACACCAAACATCAATGCCTTCATCTTTTAAAGCAGAAATGGTTAATACTTCCAATTCGTGGTTCACTTCTCGAGCATCTTTTGTGACGGCTTCTACCGAAAAAGGTAAATAGGGTAGAAGGTCTGACTTAGAGATGAGCATCATATCACTGGTCAAAAACATTCTCGGGTACTTTTTTGGTTTGTCGTCACCTTCTGTTGTTGCCATTAGTGTAACTCGATAATCTTCGCCTAAATCGAAAGAGGCTGGACACACCAAATTACCAACATTTTCTATAAACAATAAATCAATATCTTCTAACTGATATTCTGGTAAAACTTGATGAATCATTTGAGCTTCCAAATGGCAAATTCCGCCAGTTACAATTTGTAAGGCTTGAATTCCAGATTCACGAATACGTATCGCATCGCGTTCTGTTTCTAAATCGCCAACCATTACTGCCATTGTGATTTTGTCTTTTAACTTTTCGGCTGTTTTTTGCATTAAAGTGGTTTTTCCACTTCCTGCCGACGATGTAATATTAATTAGCAATGTCTTATTTTTTGCCATCTCATTGCGAATAATATCTGCAACATAATCGTTGGCTTTTAACAAATTTATATTGGTATTTTCACATTGCACCGTTCCTCTGGCTACTTTTGTTGATTTTTCTATGCTCATGTTAACAATTTTTTAGGTGGAAGTTCTTTCAAGAAATAGTTATAGGCTACTGTTAAAGCCAAAATAAATAAAGCCGCCGTAATACCAATAATAACATCATAAAAAGGTTTTACAGATAGTGATATTCTTATTAAAATAGTAGCTAATACAAAAGCCGAATATCTGAAAATCTTGTAATAGTTTAAGGTATAACGTAAAGCAATTAATACAATAATAATATCGCTGAATATTAAAACAGTATAAAATGTTTTAAAGGAATGTAAATAGGCTCCAGTTGTTATTAATGCTTTAATATCCAAACAACCAACAACAGCAAATGCTAATAATAAAAATAATGCCAGTAGTTTTTTAAATCGAATAAATTGCTCTTGACTATCTTCTGTTTCAGTTAATTTTATGTGCTTTTGTAGTTTATAAGTATATCCTAAAATAGAAAAAATAATGATTGCGCCAAAACCATAAAATGCCATATTTAATAGTGGTTCTTTTAATGATGTTAATGAGAAATCAGATGTAATATGGCTAAATTCTTTAAAACCATCTCGTAAAAATATAAGTGACAATAACTCAAATTGTTTACCAACTGATTTTGCAACCGACCTTGGAAGCATAAAAATAAGACCAAATAATTCGGTAATTAAAAGAATGGTAAAAACGATTTCTATTGAAAAGAAAGGGTTTTTAAAAGGCTCGTTAAAGATACCAAGATTTATATATTCATTTATTACTAAAACGCTTAATAATGAACATGCTATAAACGTAAAAACAAGAATTGTACTTGTTAACCGCAAACTACCTTTACTTTCCCAAAGTAGTTTCAATTTCTCATAAAGCGAGTTCGTATGTCTTAAAAATTTAGTTAACATTCTTATTTAATCATCAAATTCTACTTTATGGATTAGCATTTCTTCTCCCTGAATTAAATTTTTACTGGGTTTTCCACAAACGTCACATAAAAATCGATAGTTTTCTACATTAGTGATATGATTACAGATCTTACATTGTATTTTAATTTCTGTAGATTCTATATGTAGTTTCACATTATGAAATTTTGTACCGCAATAATGTTTTGCCGTGTATGCGTTATGCAATAAACGAGGTTCGATATTGGACAGTTTTCCTACCTTAAGATAAATAGCAGACATTTTATCTAATTTTTCTTCTTCAAACTCCATTTCCAAAGTTTTCATAATGCTATTTACAATCGATGTTTCGTGCATGCTTAATTAATATA
>CAZGWS010000257.1:0-4273 GCA_964528805.1 uncultured Lentimicrobiaceae bacterium
TTGAGTCTATTTCGCAAAAAGCATTCGATCTCGAAATGGATGGTCTGATGATTGAAAGTCATTATAATCCTAAAATTGCCCTTACTGATGCAGCTCAGCAAATTACCCCCCATGCCCTTGGCAAACTTATTAACAAGTTGGTGATCAGAAGAAAAAAGGGAGATATCGTTTTTCAAAATAAGCTGGAAGAGCTTCGTACGGAGATTGATAAACTCGATGGTGAATTACTGCAAATATTGTCGAAACGCATGGAGATAATTGATGATATTGGTAAATATAAAAATGAAAACTTTATAACAATTCTTCAAATGAAACGATGGGCAGGAATAATAAAAGACAGAATGTCTATTGGCACTAACTTGGGGTTGGATAGTGTGTTTATGAAGAAACTACTAGACTTGATTCATAAAGAATCTATTCAGCGGCAGGAAAAGATTTTTGTAAAAGGAAAAGACCATCTATAACCACTTTTTCTTTCTAAAATATGCAGCCATTCCACCGCCAATTAATAGCATAATAGTAATTATTATCCAAAAAGCTAAATCATTTTTTTCCATCGGTAACAACACATTCATACCATAAAGACCCGTTAAAAATGTAAGAGGAAGTATAATTGAAGAAATGAGGGTGAGAATCTTCATAATCTCATTCGTGTTGTTAGTCTGCATTGAGTCAAATGTTGTTGAAAGCCCTTCAATCAGCTCACCGTAATCCTCGGTCATGTCCCACATTTTGTTGTAATAGTCTAATATATTACCCCAGTAATCTTCCATGTTGTCAGCAAAACCCTCTACTTTCCCCGACTCAAATTTGTTGAATACACGGAGCTGAGGTTTAAACATTGTATTGATAATAATAATATTTTTTCTCGTAACCGAAAGTCTCTCAATAGTTCTACGTGACCTACCGCTAAATAACTCGCGGTTTATCAATTCCAATTCAAGACCTATTTTACGTAATACCGATACTGATTCATTCATTAATTTTTCAAGAATGGTGTATAATAGGGCATCGGATGTTCCAATCTCAAAATCAATTCCTTTGTCATCTTGCGCTTTTGCTTCGTTGAACATTTTATCAATTGCCCAGTGCGTTTTGCCAACGGTGATAATAAAATCTTCACCCCAAAAAACTTTCAACTCTCGAGGTTTAACAAATAAATTTTTACGGTCAAATACCGGGAAATGAAGTATCAGAAAATAATAATCATCATAAATATCAATCTTTGGCCGCTGATTCGTTTGCCTACAGTCTTCAATATCCAGTTGGTGGAAATGGAATTTATGCTCGAATTCATTAAGATCCTCTTCTGTTGGATTGTTTATGTGCAGCCACCTAAGTCGTCCTATTTTTATTGTTTTTCTCACAAATATTCCTCCGGGTATTAATGGTTAATCCATATAATGTACTTTTATTTTATCGCCAAAAGTAATAAATTTAATTGTAATAATTTATTTTTGACAACTTTAGATAATTGAATTATACTACCTTTGACAAAAACAAAAACTAATGATAAGAGGCTTTGTATTTGTGCTAATATTTACAATAAGTAGTGGTATTTACTGTCAAAGTTACGACAAAAGTTATCTGCACCACGATATTATGATTAGCTACGGCCTACCTGCTACTGACCTGTTTCAAAATGTTAGCTCGTCTATGTTAGATGATAGATTCCCTGACAGAAGATACATTCGCGATAACTATAGCGGTACCGGTATAATATGCTTAACGTACAGATATGTATCTGAAAATGAAATGATGTTTCTTGGCATTGATGGGACTTACAATAAAACAAAAGGTGATATTTATAACGTGGGTCAACTTGAAGGTGAGTTAAGTAGAACATTTTTCACTTTAGCAATAGAGGCACAATACAGATACCAAAACATGAATAATGTGCAGTTGTACTCTGGAGTTGGCTTGGGTTATGCTTTTGGCAATGAAACTCTCACACCTACACTGGAAAGCGGTGGTTTAGTCGGTAAAGGAACTGTTAACCATATTGCCTGGCAAATAAATGCAATTGGCATTCGTATTGGTAATACAATTGCCGGCTTTGCTGAGTTTGGCTACGGCTATAAAGGTATTATTAACATTGGTGTATCAATGCAACTTTACTAAATTACCGATATTTTACACTATAGGTCGTCAACAATATATGTTGGAAAAATTGCTGTTGATGGTAATAACCCTATCTGTATTCAGTCGATGACAACAACCAATACCCTCGACACTACTTCAACGGTAAACCAAATATCTAAGATTACAGCAGCATCATACAATTTTGCTACAGTTACTACACATAATATTAAAATAGTTACAAACCCGAAAAACATATAAATATTTTTTATTAACTTATTTATTTTTATTAACTTTGCATTTCAAATTACTTTATACTATATGAAAGAACTATTATCTAATTTAAATAAATCTTTTGATAATCGTATTCGTATTGGCATAATGTCGATACTAATGAGGAGTAACTGGGTTGATTTTACAACGTTAAGAAATACATTACAAGCAACAGATGGCAACCTATCAAGCCATTTACGTATTCTAGAAAAGCAAAATATGATTAAACTAAAAAAGCAGTTTGTTGACAGCCGCCCAAAAACAAGCTATAAAATTACACGACACGGATTACGTAAATTTTCTTTACATTTAAATGCCCTTGAAAAATTACTAAAAAGATAACTTTGATTTATAAAGAACTTTAATTAATCAAGTTAACAATAATTATCTGAAATAGGAGAAGTACAATGTCAAGACAGCCTGTACAAATCCCTACTCTAAGGAAAACTATCATACAAAATTAAAATAAGCACAATAAGATTAGGAACACGACAGGTATTCACAAAACGTGTATTACACGTAATTCTCACAGATAGATATGAAAGAGAGGAGTACTATCGGAACAACAGTTTCTTAACAGTATTATATTTACCAACGGTTATGTTCAAAATATAAATACCCTTACTTATAACTGGCTCAGAGGATAGTTTCATATTATGCGTCCCACCACCTTGAACTTTATCAAGATAAGTGTAAACTAATTTACCATCAAGGCTATATAGATTTGCTGTAATGTGTTGCGCATTATTTAAATAATACTTCAAGTTGGCATAATCTGATATAGGATTAGGATAAACACTTACGATGGTAACACCAGTTTTATTTATTGAAGTAGTTACATCCTCACTAACTAACATTGTTGAAAGGTTTGTATGGTGATGTGTTACAGCAAAAGAGCCATAAAACACAACATTACCTGTTCCTTCTGCCGGTGCTAACCATTGAAATGTCCACACAGCAGGATTACTATTAACGGTATTTGTATGTGTTAAATATTTA
Organism: uncultured Lentimicrobiaceae bacterium; assembly: GCA_964528805.1. Classification (GTDB taxonomy): domain Bacteria; phylum Bacteroidota; class Bacteroidia; order Bacteroidales; family F082. Next base: position 3,352 of record CAZGWS010000257.1, read on the forward strand.
TTGTTTCCCACTAATTTTGTTCCGCTTCCGGTTATAATTGTCCCCAATAAATCTCCGGAAAAATTCTGCGGTGAAACCTCAAATCCTTTTTCGCCCGATCCAGATGAAGTTATTGTAATAGTATAAACATCTCCTGCCACATATCCTTCGGCAGGAATATTACTGGTTATTATGCTATCAACATTTGATAAGCTGCCACCATGACATTGGGAACAGTTTTTTCCGTCAAATGGAGATCCTGTATATCCTGCCGGTGCACCACTGGGATATCTTAAGCCGTCACCATTACCAAATCCGTACATAATAAAACTAATAACAATTAGTGAAGAGTAAAGAAAATAATTTTTTTTCATATTTAATATTTTTTGGTTTGAATGGCGAATATATACAAATAATTTAAGCATAATATTAAAAATCACCCTTAACCAGCCATCAATTATTTCCAATTAAGTTCATGTACTTTAAAGTTATTTGATCGATATTCATGGATGGCAATTTTTTTTGATTCTTTTGCTTTTAGCAAGGTGCTAAAACCATTTTCAATAATATTTGCCTGATCAAAATCAACCCAATTAGGGAACTCATCTTTAACTAATTTATTAAATTTTTCCTGTAGTGCGTACTGCACTTCTTGTTTTTCTATCGGACCAAAAAATACATTATAGTTAATTTTTCCATCTCCGTTAACATCACAATAGCAAGAAGCAAAAACATAGAAATAAATATTTTTTTCCATAGGATATACAACTACTTTATTATTCCAGATATCATCTGATCTAGTTTTTTTATGAGCTATTTTAGTGCGTATCGGGTCGTTTCTATATATTCTTGAAATAAAATGATAATTATTCGACATACCTGATATCAAAACATCTAAATCACCATCGTTATCATAGTCTCCCCAATGTCCGTCGCTCATGTA
>CAZGWS010000258.1:0-4263 GCA_964528805.1 uncultured Lentimicrobiaceae bacterium
TTAAATTATAAATAGAACACGCTGAATGCCATCAATTGTATTCATCAGGACGATTAGAGATATACCCCTCCCATTTTACAAGAACATCATTCATATCTTCAGGCAAGTTGGATACAAAATTCATTTTTTTTCCGGTTGTAGGATGGATAAATCCAAGAGAACGAGCATGTAAAGCCTGTCTGTTCAGTATTTTGAAGCAATTATGTACAAACTGTCTATATTTTGTAAATGTTGTTCCCTTTAATATTTTATCACCACCATAAGTACTATCGTTAAAAAGTGGATGTCCGAGATAGGTAAAATGAGCTCGAATTTGATGCGTTCGACCGGTCTCTAGCCTGCATTCAACATGAGTTACGTAGCCATAACTTCTTAACACTTTGTAATGCGAAACGGCATGTTTACCGTACTCACCTCCCGGGAAAACAGTCATTACTCTTCTATCTTTAAGGCTACGACCAATATTACCTTCAATGGTTCCCTCGGTTTCTTCCATATCCTTCCATACAAGAGCTTCATAGGCTCTGTCAACAGTATGATCAAAGAATTGCTTTGCAAGCTTCGTTTGTGCAAGTTCGTTTTTGGCAATTACCATTAACCCGGTAGTGCCTTTGTCAATACGATGAACAAGATAGCCAAAACCATTTTCCACATTACCAATATTTGTACCAGCAAAATGATAAGCAAGTCCATTAAGCAGCGTTCCTGTATAATTTGCATAGGCAGGATGAACAACTAAACCTGCTTGTTTATTTACCAAAATAATATCTTCATCTTCGTAAACAATATTTAAAGGAATATCTTCAGGCAATATTTCAATATCGCGTGGAGGAAATGTCATCACCACGGATATTACATCAAGAGGTCTTACTTTATAGTTTGACTTTTTCGACTCGCCATTTACAATTATATTCCCGGCCTTTGCCGCCTGTTGAACTTTGTTGCGAGAAATATTTATAAGCTTATTGAATAGATATTTATCAATCCGCATTGATCCCTGACCAGCATCAACAGTAACATTATAATGTTCGTAAAGCTCGTAATTTCCATCTGACGGCTCTTTTATATTTTCAGTATTCATTTGCTAATCAATAGTTTTGCAGTATATTGTTTATTATTACTAACTATCATAACAACGTAAATACCACCGGGTAACTGACTTATGTTTATTTTATTATTTATTCCTTTTTTAGACAGAACTTCTTGACCAAAGATATTATATATTTTTAATTTGGCATTCTTGTCACTTTTTAAGTTAGAATTTGAGACTGAAAAGTATGTTAACGCAGGATTAGGGAAGATATATGCTTTTCTGGTATTAGTCTGTGCATTTATTTCGTCAGATGTCAAAATCATATTTGAGCCAACAATTGGTCTTACCAGCAGAGCTCCTGCATATGTGGCATTGTGCCATACATCAATATCCATATGAAAAATCTTACTTCTCACGTCGTTATTTGCGTCAAAGCCAATGTTTAGTTTATACTTACCGCTTCTTTCCCAGCCAACATAAAATGTGCCTGCCAAAACAATTGGGCTCTCGAACATGTAAGGATAAAAAGGATAAAGACCATCATTCCATTTTACCTTTTCATTATCAAGTCGGTAAATAATATCACCCGGTTTCCCATTATTATCGCTCCACACTATCAAGTCGAAGTCAGTTTCGTTTGCATTATTTAATGTACGGTTAAAATACATTTGAACACCCCACAGCGTATCTGTCATACTAAGCGTAAACTGATAAGCAACCTTCGCTCCGGCAGCACCATCAACGCCCCACCCACCTTCGGGCGTACCATCATCATAAGCAAAATAATTATAAAACCTTTGGAGGTAAATTGCTGAATCAACAATTGAATTTTGGTCGGATGAATCGCTTATGTAATGTTTGATAATGTAAGATGTTGTATCGATATTAAAATCAAGAGAGAAAACAGACTCTACAGGTGGGCAAGCATGAGCAGCCCCACATCCATTACAATCTTGAAATCCAACTTCATAAAAAGGCTTTAAGTTACAGCTTCCACCAAAATAATCATATCCAAAACTGCCTGCAACTTGTTTTACATGATAAGAATATTTGGTATTATGTTCTACATTATCTAAATTAGTGATGTACATGTGAATATTCTCGCTTGTATTATTGGTAGGTGAGGAGCGGTATTGCCGATAAGGCATTGACTGATAGTTTTTTAAGAATGATGGAGCTCGTTGTGAAAAAGAAAGCACCCTGTAAGTTGTGTCGGCAGCCGAACGATTGTAGTTAAGGTAAACATAATCTACATTCCACATATCATCATTACTTTTCCATGTATCGGGATAATTTTCATTCGGCATGCTCGCATAATTTCTAAAGCGGAATCTAAATTTATCGCTAAAGTAGTTTGTATCAACAATAGGTATCATTACCTGAAGCATATCTTTGTGATATAATGCCTGAAATTCTACAAGACTCAGTCCCTCACTATACCACACTCTATTCCAAATTATTTCGGGAACAAACGCCGAGTCGCAAGCAACGGTAACCGAATCGCCAAATACAATATTAACATAGGTAATTGTAAAAATATTTGGGTTACAGCCCATAAAGCCGGGAGCCCAAAGCGTGTCGAGTGCAAATATAGTATCGCCGGGGTTCAAATAAATATCAGTACTAACCCGTACCGAGTCCATGTGTGAAAATATTGTATTGCCTGTGTAATGAGAAAATTCTAAGATTAAGGAATCGCTCGATTGAGGTGCATAACCTACGCCCTCCGGCTGATAATAAAAGCTTAAATAAAGAGAATCGGCAGGACTAAGCTTACGATGAACGGGTAAAAATAATGAGTCGAGTCTAATATTTTGAGTCATTAACATATCAGCCTTAAAAGGGGCAACGGTAGCATTACTATATACCTTTCCCGAACTATCAATAGCATCAAAAGTAACTGCACCAATATTTACCGGCATATATGGGAAATCCTGATTTACAAATGTAGATCTACCATTCCACAAATTTTGGTTTGGGAAAATATGTGATGTTGAGAAATCATCAAAAAATGGTAGTTGCAAGGCTTCTGTCTGATTTTCGGAACCACAATTACACGATTTTTTCTCAATGGCAAGCTTTTTGGCAGCTTTAGCAACCACCTCATTTATCTGTACACCGGTTACACTCTCCTGCGAAAATACCATGGAACTTACTATAAACAGGAGTAATGTAAATATTATTTTAAAATTCATCTTCAATGGATTTATTTTTAGGATCATTTGTGTTTTCAAATATTGTATCAGGTTCAAATTCTAATAAATATGTTTTAAAATCAATTATATTATCCGATCTATACCAAATATCAACAGCTTGCCCCAGATTTAACATATCCTTTGTTAATGTTTTAGGATCAGTTTTATATACACGTGCATGTACAGTATCACCATCATCTAAAAAATATTGACTGCCAACATTTAAAGAATAATGGTGCAACTTTCTTCTTACTTCATTTTGCTTCAGTCCTATTAAAAATGGCATTGGTATCATCACATCAAAATCACCTTTGCCAAGTACAAGGTTTATTATTGTACCTTTGCTGAGTTCCGTGCCGCTTTCAACAGGCTCATCTCCAATAAGCTGGTCTATAACTGCATTACGAGCAAAATACTCTACGTATTCAAGTTTGCCAACAGGTAATTCTTTCGACTGTAAAGTAACCAATGCTTGTCGTAATGAAAGATTTTTTAAGTTTGGCATCAATACCTTTTCAGGAATTTGAGCAACAACCGTTAAATATACACGCCTGCCCTGCTTTACCTTGGCTCCGGGTAAGGGGTTTTGTAAAACGACCGTTCCTTTTGGTTTACTTTTATAATAAACAGAGTCGATTACTTCAATTACAAAATAATCGCTATACCCTTTATCAGTTATTTGTTTGAGCGTTTCACCATCAAAATTAGGCATAATATATACATCACCATGTTGAGTAAACACATCCATCGATTTTAGTACAAGCCAGAGCAAAAGTATTGTTAATCCTATGGCTATAAGAACGTGAACATAAAATCTCTTCCTCCTTAAAAAATAAAAAAAACTCATCGTAGTCAATTAGTTCTATGCATACTTAGTGTAATACTTTAAATCCATTGGTTTGCATAATCATAACTTTAATAGCATAATATTATTGTATTGTATGCCGGCGCATTTAGTCCGATTAATTCATTCAAGTTAGTTTAATCTGCAAAGGTAAAAATAATCCTTTACTGCAATAATGCTCGTATCCTGCA
>CAZGWS010000259.1:0-4219 GCA_964528805.1 uncultured Lentimicrobiaceae bacterium
TGGGGTAATTCATTTGAAATTACGCAGGATAACTTTAGTGTAACAGGCTCGGATAAATTTGAAAACGGTAATTTTGTTATTACCGGCACAATCGATCAGGAGCTCGCCTTGTGGTTTATCGATCATGATTTAACATTCATGACAGATTTAACCATCCCTACCGACAAGCCTCGTACGGGTATTGACGTGGTAGCATTACCATCGCTAAATATGATTTTAATGGGCAGTGAACAGCCCAATGCCGGTAGCAACGCCACCGATGTGTTTTTAATGAAACTTGATTATAACGGTTTAGTTTCAACTGGTGAAAACAAGTTGCCCGACCAAATTAGTGTTTATCCCAATCCTGCAAGAGATAAAATATTTATCAAAAACAGCAGCCATAGTTTGCAAGCAGCAAAAGCACAAATTTTAAACAGCATGGGACGAACGGTTAAAACCATTTCTAACATTAACCGTCCGGTTTCTGTATCCGATTTACCTGTAGGTCTTTACGTTGTTGTAGTTTATGGTAACAACAAATTGTTATATCGTAAAAAGTTTATTAAAATGTAGTAGGTTTTAGAAATATCTCAATTCAGTTAAACTTTCTATTTTTTGAAGAAACACAGGAAATAATACTGAGAATTAAGTATTAGAATCTCTTCACTTCTGCATCCGGGCACAACCTACCTGTTCAAAAGGTAAGTTGTGGGGTCGTATTAATTCAACTTGCGAATACCAAATCTGACAATTAGCTTGTCTGCTCCTCCAGATTTGGAAAAGCCTCCATTATCTCATGACAAAATTATAGTAACGCCACGAGTAAATGTTGAAGCTGGCATTAGATTTTGATTAGAAATTATTTTTTTTCAACTGATCCAACTGTTTATTGGTAAGCCCCTGAGGTTGTATTCCTGTTGCTGCGCACATAAAGTAAATTTTTGCCGATTTAGCTGCTATATCTATTAAATCGTAACAATTACTAAGGTTATCGGCAATACTAAAAACGCCATGTTTTTCCCATAATGTAATTTGATGGTACTGCAACGACTTAATTGTAGCTGTTGCTATTTCTGCTGAACCCGGCAGAGTAAAAGGCACAAAACCAATACCTTTAGGGATAAACATTATTGTTTCGGGGTGCATCTGCCACAGCAGATTACTTACTTTTTCCTGATTACAATATTCTTGTATGTGGGTAAGTGCAATTAACTCGGTAACATGTGAATGAATTACTGCTTTTTCGCTACTGCCTCGCTTTGCAATCATATTATGAATGGCAAGATGTGTAGGTAACTCGGAAGTTGGCGTTGCATCGTTTTCAGAAATAATAGTGTACGAATTGCCGCTACTGCTTATTTTTATAATAACACTATTTGCTGAAGGGGATTTTGCAATGTCGCGCATCCGTCTGCCTTTTCCCGTAACCAAAAACACATCATTGGCAATATCAGTGAATACTTCATTAAGTTGATATTGACTGCATGAAGTAGAGTTTATATTTACATTAAGTTTTATTGAAAAATTACCTGCATTTTTCTCTGCCCAGCCATTTTTATGCAGCAATGATGCTACTTCGGATATTTGGTTGTAATCATCTTTAGTTTGTGTCATATCGGCGAGTATTAATAATAGTAGCCTATTGCTGATCTTCAATCTTTCAATATATAACAATGTTGAAGCAGATTCCAAGTCTTAAGTTTACTACTGTCACAATTATTTTTTTATACATTAGCCACTTGCATTATTATCTTCTTCTTTTAGTAATTTTTCTAGTCCAAATAGTTCAGCTATTAGGTGATGAACTTTTGTGCAAGGATTTTGGTTAGCAAAATTAAATTGTCCTTCAAAACCATTCTCTAATTTAGTTGCGAACTTTATTGCCATCTCAAGACTTCCATATTCTTTAAGAATATCATACATCTCAGTACTATTCTTTTTATACCTATATTTCTTTCCAATTCTCGGTTGTAAGTTTCCTTCAATTAGTTTTTGATACCTATCTCTACTTATTGGAGTGTTGTAATAATGGAAATGTAATAAATACCACAATTCAAATGCTTCATTTGTCCAAGCACTACCTATTTCAGGATTACTTTGTTTGCAATGATTAATTGCTGCATTGAAATTTTCCGGGCTAAAACTATCCCTGTCAAATACAACCCAAATTTTATTTATAACCAAATTCGTTTCGTTTTCGAGCCGCTCTTTAATTTTTTCAGATTCTTGAACCAGAGAGAGTGTATTTCTACCTGTTCCTTCAATATCAATTCTACAAGTAGTTAACACTCCCTTGGGCAAATCTTTTTTTAATGATTCAAAATAATTTGGTTCAGTTTTTTCTCCTTCACAAACAATTAGAAAGTATTTTCTTTTAGGAATGGAGTTACGTTTCCGTTGATGCTCTTTTCTCTCTAATCTCTTTTGGATATGATTTGGTATTTTTACTTTTCTAGCCATCCATTTATCGTATTTGAAATATTACCAATAAAAGGTATAGCACCATATTTTCCTTGGATGTAGTCTTTTTCAAATTTTCTATCTTTTCTAACTTTTATTCCTCCATCACCTTTGTACTCAACAAGAGAATATAAATTAGATGAGTTGTTGTTGTCTTTTTCGATGAAATAAATTTGATCTCTTCTAAACTTTCCGTAAGAAAAAAGATTTGTATCGTGAGTTGAAAAAATTAATTGAGCATTTTGAGGATTGTGCTCTTTCGAGTTAAAAAGTCTTGTGATTGATAAAGTTAGCAATGGATGAAGGCTGGCATCTAATTCATCAATTACTAATATTCCACCATCTGCTAGAACGTCAAATATTGGTCCTGAAATATTGAAAATTTTATTTGTGCCAGATGATTCTTGACTTCTCATGTCAAATTCGACAGGTGAAAAAGTATTATCAGATGCATCTCTTTTGTGATGAATCGTTTTAACATCAATCATCTTTTTCCCTTCTAAATCAGAAAGTAATTGTTTCATAATATTCTTTGGCATATCATCAGGAATATCATTGATGTCAAAATCCTTTTTCTTTATTTGAACGTTATCAAAACCTAAATCTAAATCATTATAAAAAGATTGCAATAAATGCTTACTTTTTTCTTTATCAAGCATTTGAAAAGTGATAGCTTTATATCTTTCATGATTTAGTCCTGAAATAGTAATAAAGTTATTAAACCACATCATAATTTGACTAGCTAATTTTCCATTAAATTGGTCAATTACAGCAAGAAAAAGAGCGTTATCTCGTGTCTTTTGTTCTAAGTCTTTAGCTTCTTTATATTGAGGGTTAATATCTATTCCATCACCTTCTCTAACAAATAAATACTTTTCAGCTATTCTTTTAGCCTCAATCAGCCATTCTGATTTAATTTCAGAATTTGTAAGTTCAAAGCCATATCTGTACTTGATATTATTTAAAAGAAACGTAATCTCGAAAAAAGTAGCTTCTTTTTCTGATAAGGTGTCTAGTAAAAAAGGCTCAATATTAAGCTCTGATGTTGACGATTTTTCAAATGATTGAAAAACTATCCTACGCATTGTTGACATAGCCTTAATTAAATTACTCTTTCCACTTGAGTTGGCACCGTATATAACAGCTCCTTTTAAAATATTATAGCGATTTGTTTTAACTATGTTGCTTTCTTCAAAGTCTGTTATTGTTGTAGCTTTTAAATCTAAGCATATTTCATCTTTGATAGAAAGAAAATTCCTTACTCTGAATTCTAATAACATTGTCTTTAATTTTCGACAAATATAGTAAATAATCTTAATATTTGAGATAATATCTCAAATATAGCGTTTTATTGCTTGTGGTTAACGGTTAATACATGATATATTGAGCGTTTTGCAACATAAAATATTGACCTATGCGCCCAACAGGCAGGTAGGAAAGTGTCAATGACAAGGTTTTATTTATTTTTGAATTCAAGAGTTTCCTTATTGTAGTTGACTGATTCAAAAACGAGAGTAAGGCAGTATTTGGAGTTTTATTGCAAAGTCTAATTAAGGCTATTCAGGATGTTTTTAAAAATCAAAGACTATCATATTGCCAAAGATACGCTAAATACTTCTTCTCTTATAATTATAGTAGCCGGCAACGCTGATGCATACGAAGAAAAATAGTAAAAGTAAAGCTATGTAAATAAGTACTTGTGAAATTCCCGCATTGCGTAGTAGTATATCATAATAGGCAGATAGCCCCCAATTAAGTGGTGAGATTTTGCTTATGT
>CAZGWS010000260.1:0-4200 GCA_964528805.1 uncultured Lentimicrobiaceae bacterium
GACCAAAGATGACCTGAAGATGAAGTGCAATATGTTCAAGTTATTCCCAGGCGATCCCTGAGTATCAATATACGGAGGATCAACATGGCTTTAGCTTATCAGGAGTATTACACTTTTGATGATTATCAACATTGGAGCGGTGATTGGGAGCTAATTAAAGGAATGCCATATGCAATGACTCCATCACCGACAGTGACTCATCAAACAGTTAGTTTTAATATTGCGTCAGAGATTAAAGCAGTATTGAATAGCAATCGTAGGTGCAGTGATCAGTGTTGTATCTTGATGGAGACAGATTGGCAAGTTTCGAATGATACAGTCGTCAGACCCGACGTGATGGTCATTTGTCAAAATATTGATGAAAAAGTGATAGTCACTCCTGAATTAATTGTTGAAGTTGTTTCATCATCAAGTACAAAGAGAGATGAAGTGATGAAGTTTGATCTCTATCAACGGGAAGGTGTGTTGTATTATATCCTTGCTTATCCAGAAAAACGTTTAGCAAAAATCTATCATAATAAGGTGGGGGAATTCAGGAAATTAGGTGATTATTGTACTGAAACAGTTGAATTTATCATAAAGGAATGTGGTTTTACTATTGATTTTAGTTTGATTTGGCGTTGAGAGAAAAGTGTCCCCATTTTCATGAAGAAAGAAATGATTATGTGACTCTTGCTTATTTAAAATTATGATTGTGGAGACTTAAAATGCAATGGTCTGAAGTCATCAACAACCCTTTATTACAAGATCTTCCTTTTAAAATTGAGCTGAACAAATTTGGCAACATTCTTATGAGCCCTGCCTCCAATCAACATGGTCGTATACAAGTACAGATTAGTGTTGATTTAAATAATGAGTTGCCATTGGGAGAAGTGATAGCAGAATGTTCTATCCAAACACCTGAAGGTGAAAAAGTAGCTGATGTAGCCTGGGCTTCAAATGATTTTATAAACACATATTCCTATAAAACACCATACCCTAAAGCACCAGAGATATGTGTTGAAATTGTTTCTCCATCCAGCTCAAAGGCAGAAATAGCTAATAAAGTTAGTCTCTATCTTGCAAAGGGTGCGAATGAAGTATGGATAGTCTATGAAAGTGGAAGAATAGATACCTTTACACACGCTGGGGAAATTAAAGAAAGTAGTATTGCTCCTACTGCTCAGACATTAATAACGTAATAGTTTTTAGATTCATCCTAATAAATGTAAGACTCTAGGGGTAAAATCCATCGAGTCAAACTGTCTGTGAGACGGTTTCCTTAGGTATGAGCCTCATTAGCATTATCAACTGAATGGGAGAGATGTACATGCAATGGCATGATGTTTTAGCAGACAAATCATTACATGATCTACCTTATAAAATAGAGCTTAATGAAAAGGGATTAATAGAAATGTCTCCTGCTTCGTTTATTCACAGTTTGCTGCAAGGAAGATTAACTAAATTACTGGGCAATCAATTAAAGGGTGAAGTCTTTACCGAGCTTGCAGTGCAAACAACCAAAGGAGTTCGGGTTCCTGACGTGGCATGGGGCTCTAAAGGATATGTACAAAAGCATATAAAAGATGTCTATGCATTATCAGCACCTGAATTATGTGTAGAAATTATTTCTTCCTCAAATACGCGAGAAGAAATGTTAGATAAGGTCGAATTATTTTTAGAAGCGGGGGCTAAAGAAGTGTGGCTAGTGACAGAGAATCGTCAGGTCACATACTATAATCACAAAGGCCAACAAGCCCGATCAATTTACGATATAGATTTAAAAGGACTGGAGTGATATTATTATTAACTACTATTTGTCCAGAATGCTTAAATGTTTTTACAAAAAAACTATCGGCATAAAAAGCATGAGAATAGAAATAGCGTGTGTACGCACAAATACAGAAATTACTTAGATAAAGTATTTTAATCAGTGGTTTATAGTTGTTAATAAGTGCACTACAATAGATATTATATGCCAAGTAAATAAATAATTATTGACTTACAATATACACACAGCATCATTGTACCAATTGATTATCAGTAACATTTTGACTCTAGTGTCTTTCAAAAAAATACGTACATTATTAACAAAATATAAAATTGTATTGATTTTAGAGAATGTGATAATTAATAACAACTAATCGAGTTAGACTCCATAATTCCTGGAAGGGAATCCATAATGACAACTGAAAAAGCAATAGAATATTATACCTACAGTGATTATTTTCACTGGGAGGGTAAATGGGAACTGATAGAGGGTATTCCCATGGCGATGGCTCCATCTCCAGAAATAAAACATCAAGCTATTGCAGGTAAAATATTAAATGAATTGATGAATTCAATAGGGGATTGTGAAAGGTGTTTGGTTCTAGGTGAGGAAGACTGGAAAGTAAGAAACGATACTATCTTGAAACCTGATGTGGTGTTGATATGTGATGAGCCAAATGATCAATATATTACAAAAACACCAGAAATTATTGCAGAGGTTGTCAGTAAATCTTCTGCCAAGCGTGACGAGGTTTTTAAATTTTCAATATACGAAAGTGAGAAGGTTCCATACTACATAATCGTGTATCCAGATGACTGCAAAGCAAAACTATATCGACTGGAAAATAGTAAATACTCCAAACAGGGGGATTTTTTTAAGGAAACTTATGAATTCGAGGATACTACATGTAAGGCAAAGATAGATTTTGATAATGTGTTCAAATTATTTAGAAGACAGGTATGAATAAGATATTTATAAGTGCAGGGTTTGTTGATGGTTCATTGCAAACAATGAAGGCTGTTGGGCTTTTGTAATAATTTTAAAATAGAGCCACTAATGCTGATGTACTTCGTGGTGAGCCTGAGGGTTTATTGGAAGCAATTCCTATGGTCAATATGAATGTAGTAGTACCAATACCATAACTATTGATGTGATTGTGGAATCACAATCGATAAATAGCAAGAGAAATCATACCAAAAACATGAATAAAACAAAAGTAGATGATATGCTGATTGAAATGATTAGCCCGCGCATCAGAGAAATAGAAGAGAAATTCAGCCGGGGCGAAGGGTAAGATCAGGAAGACATTAATACACTGTTGCTTAAATCCCAATATAATCACATTAACCACCTGGATACTAAACTGACTGAGATAACTGCGAATGTGGCAAATTTAAAAAATGAATTTAAGCTGCTTAAAAATGACCTGGAAGGTAACTTTGATCTGCTTAAAAATGACTTGGAAGATAAATTCGACCTACTTAGAACTGAAGTAAATACTCGTTTTGATGCCTTCGAGAAAAATATAGAACTAAAAATAAGTGAAGCAATCAATACCAATATGCGCTGGTCTATTGGCATGATAGCCTTAATTGTTACTGTGTTAAAATTGGCTGATATGTTTTTAGGATAATAGAGATTAACCGAGTCTATCTCTACTGGTTTTCCATGATCACAATAAAAGGAAATTCTATATGCAATGGCAAGAAGCGTGTGAAAATCAGAGTTTGAAAAACCTTCCTTTCAAAATAGAGCTTAATAACCAGGGAAAAGTATTGATGACTCCCGTTAAAGTTAATCATTCAATCCTGCAAGGTAAAATTATTGGACATTTATATCAACATATAACAGGAGGAGAGGCATTAGCCGAATGCGCTATAAAAACAAAACAAGGGACAAAAGTAGCTGATGTTGCCTGGGCATCATATAGCTTGCTTGAAAAAATAGAAAATGAAGTTGAATGTTCAGTAGCCCCTGAAATTTGCATTGAAGTATTATCTTTTTCAAATACAAAGCCAGCGATCAATGAGAAAAAAATCATTTATTTTGAGCAAGGGGCAGCGGAATTTTGGCTATGTGACAGTTTTGGAAATATAAGTTTCTTTGTAAAAGAAGGAAAGATAGAACATTCGAAGATAGCTAAAAATTTTCCAACAAGTATTTGAAATTAGCTTTTATATATCATCAATCGAGCCTGAGTCGTTCGATTTATTTTTGTGAAGATAACTTAGAGCTTGAGAACCGAAAAATGGAGTAAGAATACTATATACAATAAAGCTCCATAGAAGTGGCATTAAAAATAGGTAAAGCAGAAGGACAAAGAATAAGGCAAGACAGAAGAAAAAACATTCTGCGAAAAATTATTAAATGAATTATCATCAGGTGCTAATATCGCAACTTCTCATTATTTACAGGCAATTACGAATTAAATGTAATAAACTACATTCAAT